>NZ_AZSN01000147.1:0-8701 GCF_000576225.1 Methylibium sp. T29-B
TCTGCACCAACCTCCGAGTGGCCGCAAAATTGTGCGGAAAACTCTGTCGCCAGACGCTACCATACGGAAACCTCGTCTTAATGGTTTTCCGCTTATGTTGGTAGGTTACATGCGCGTGTCGTCGGACTCCGACCGCCAGAGCACGAACTTGCAGCGCGATGCGCTGCTCGCCGTCGGCGTCGATGCGCGGCATCTGTTCGAGGATCATGCTTCCGGCGCGAAGGACGACCGCGCGGGCCTGGCGCGGGCGCTCGAATTCGTTCGCCCTGGCGACGTGTTGGTCGTGTGGAAGCTCGACCGGCTCGGCCGTTCGTTGTCGCACTTGCTCGCCATCGTGACCTCGCTCAAGAAAAAGCAGGTGGCGTTCCGCTCGCTGACGGAGAACCTGGATACCACGACGCCTCGGGCGAGTTTCTGTTCCAGGTGTTCGGCGCGCTCGCGCAGTACGAACGCGCCTTGATCCAGGAACGTGTCGTCGCCGGTCTGGCTGCCGCCCGCAAACGCGGCCGGATCGGCGGCCGGCCGCAGGCGATCACCGGCGAGAAGCTGGAGGCCATCGTCGCTGCGCTCGATGGCGGCATGTCCAAGGCGGCGGTGTGCCGCAACTTCGGCGTCAAGCGAACCACGCTGATCGAGACCCTGGCACGGGTTGGTTGGACGGGCTCTCGTGGAGCGTCATCGCGATGACGACCAAGAGCGAACGATTGACCGTCCTGTCGGACGCCGAGCAGGAAGCCCTGTACGGCCTGCCGGACTTCGACGACGCCCAGCGGCTGGAATACTTGGCGTTGACTGAAACCGAACTGGCGCTCGCCAGCAGCCGGCCTGGTCTCCATGCCCAGGTCTATTGCATCTTGCAGATCGGTTACTTCAAGGCCAAGCATGCCTTCTTCCGCTTCGACTGGAGTGAGGTCGAGCACGATTGCGCCTTCGTGCTGAGCCGCTACTTCCACGGCGAGTCCTTCGAGCACAAGCCAATCTCCAAGCACGAGCACTACACCCAGCGCGAGTGGATTGCCGATCTGTTCGGCTACCGGCCGTGGGCGGCCGAGTTCCTGGCGCAGCTCGCGCAGCAGGCCGCGCAGACCGTGCGGCGCGACGTGATGCCGGGGTTCATCGCCGCCGAGCTGATCGTCTGGCTAAACGAGCACAAGATCATCCGGCCCGGCTATACCACCCTGCAAGAGCTGGTGAGCGAAGCCCTGTCCGCCGAGCGTCGGCGGCTGGCTGGCCTGCTGTCGGAAGTGTTGGACGAATCGGCCAAGGCCGCGCTGGGTCGGCTTCTAGTGCGTGACGACACCCTGTCGCAATTGGCGGCGCTCAAGCAGGACGCCAAGGACTTTGGCTGGCGTCAGATGGCCCGCGAACGCGAAAAGCGCGCCACGCTGGAGCCGCTGCACCGGATCGCCAAGGCGCTGCTGCCCAAGCTCGGCGTCTCGCAGCAGAATCTGCTGTACTACGCCAGCCTGGCGAACTTCTACACCGTCCACGATCTACGCAACCTGAAGGCCGATCAGACCTACCTCTACCTGCTTTGCTATGCCTGGGTGCGCTACCGGCAGCTTTCCGACAACCTGGTCGATGCGATGGCCTACCACATGAAGCAGTTGGAGGACGAAAGCAGTGCGGGCGCAAAGCAATCCTTTGTCGCCGAGCAGGTGCGCCGTCAGCAAGACACACCGCAGGTCGGCCGCCTGCTGTCGCTTTACATCGACGACAGCGTGCCCGATCCCACGCCGTTCGGCGATGTGCGCCAGCGCGCCTACAAAATCATGCCCCGCGATACGCTGCAAACCACCGCGCAGCGCATGAGCGTGAAGCCGGTGAGCAAGCTGGCTTTGCACTGGCAGGCGGTGGACGGCCTGGCTGAGCGCATCCGCCGCCATCTTCGGCCGCTGTATGTCGCGCTCGACCTCGCTGGCACTGATCCGGGCAGCCCGTGGCTCGTGGCGCTGGCCTGGGCCAAGGACGTGTTCGCCAAACAGCAGCGCCTATCGCAACGGCCGCTCGCCGAATGTCCAGCGGCCACGCTGCCGAAACGCTTGCGACCGTACCTGCTGACCTTCGATGCCGATGGCAAGCCGACGGACCTGCATGCCGACCGCTACGAGTTCTGGCTGTACCGCCAGGTCAGGAAGCGCTTCCAGTCGGGTGAACTCTACCTCGACGACAGCTTGCAGCACCGGCATTTTTCCGACGAGCTGGTTTCGCTGGATGAGAAGGCCGCCGTGCTGGCGCAGATCGACATCCCGTTCCTGCGGCAGCCACTCGATGCCCAGCTCGATGCGCTCGCGACCGAGCTGCGCGCTCAGTGGCTGGCCTTCAACCGCGAGCTGAAGCAGGGCAAGCTGACGCACCTAGAATACGACAAGGACACGCAGAAGCTGACATGGCGCAAGCCAAGGGCGAGAACCAGAAGGCGCGCGAGAAGGCGTTCTACGAGCAACTGCCGTTCTGCGACGTGGCCGACGTGTTCCGCTTCGTCAACGGCCAGTGCCAGTTCCTGTCGGCGCTGACGCCTTTGCAGCCGCGCTATGCGAAGAAGGTCGCCGACGCCGACAGCCTGATGGCGGTCATCATCGCGCAGGCGATGAACCACGGCAACCAGGTCATGGCACGCACCAGCGACATCCCGTACCACGTGCTGGAGAGCGCCTACCAACAGTACCTGCGCCACGCAACGCTGCACGCGGCCAACGACTGCATCAGCAACGCCATCGCCGCGCTGCCGATCTTCCCGTACTACTCGTTCGACCTCGATGCACTGTACGGTGCCGTCGATGGTCAGAAATTCGGCGTCGAGCGGCCGACCGTGAAAGCGCGCCACTCGCGCAAATACTTTGGGCGCGGCAAGGGCGTGGTCGCCTACACGCTGCTGTGCAACCACGTGCCGCTCAACGGCTACCTGATCGGCGCGCACGATTACGAGGCCCATCACGTGTTCGACATCTGGTATCGCAACACGTCGGACATCGTGCCGACCGCGATCACCGGCGACATGCACAGCGTCAACAAGGCCAACTTCGCTATCCTGCACTGGTTCGGCCTGCGTTTCGAGCCGCGCTTCACCGACCTTGGCGATCAGTTGAAGGAACTCTACAGTGCCGACGATCCGGCGCTGTACGATCAGTGCCTGATCCGGCCGGCCGGGAGAATCGACCGCGATCTCATAGTCAGCGAGAAGCCGAACCTCGACCAGATTGTCGCCACGCTCGGACTGAAGGAGATGACGCAGGGCACGCTGATCCGCAAGCTATGCACCTACACCGCGCCGAACCCCACGCGGCGCGCGGTGTTCGAGTTCGACAAGCTCATCCGCAGCATCTACACGCTGCGCTACCTGCGCGATCCGCAACTGGAGCGCAACGTTCACCGCTCACAGAACCGCATCGAGTCCTATCACCAGCTACGCTCAACCATCGCCCAGGTCGGCGGCAAGAAGGAATTGACCGGGCGCACCGACATCGAAATTGAGATCAGCAACCAGTGCGCCAGGCTGATCGCCAACGCGGTCATCTTCTACAACTCGGCCATCCTCTCGCGGCTGCTGATGAAGTACGAGGCGAGCGGCAACGCCAAGGCGCACGCTCTCCTGACCCAGATATCGCCGGCGGCCTGGCGGCACATCCTGCTGAACGGGCATTACACCTTCCAGAGCGACGGCAAGATGATCGACCTGGATGCGCTCGTGGCGGGGCTGGAGCTGGGATGACGGAAATTTCGGCGGTTCTGGCTTAGAACCCCTACGAGGAACAACTCGCCCTCGCCAACCAGGAAGGCCGCCGGCTGTTCGATGCTCTGCCGGCATCCGTCAAGGCAGGCAGGGACTACAAGACCTTCGTTGAATCAACAGGTCTCGGTCGGTCGATTTCCGTCATCCAAGCCCTCGCTCAGCGCGCGCAGGTGCGTAGTGGAGGCGGCGCTGCATGAGCAAACGCGCGGATCCGGACGAGACCTCCCCCCGGGTGGGGATCCGCGTCGGCCGGTTGGACAGCACCGAGGCAGTCCGAGCGGAGATGGCCCGGCTGTACCGAGGCGCTCGGAAGAAGGCCGGAGCCATGCCCACGCCCTCGGACGCTGCAAGGCTTGCCTACCTGCTCCAGCAGATCGGCCAGACCGTGCTGATGCGAGAGATTGACGAGCGGCTCGCAGCCGTTGAAGCCCGACAGGGTGGAAGGAAAACCTGATGAACCTGCAATCCATGCAGAACCGGCTCCGTCGTGTGGAGCGCGACACCAACCTCGACAAGATGCCGCTCGGCTTCGTGATCCGGCCGGATGACGACTTCGAGGGCAAGCTCCGGCGCATCGGTGCGGCCCGTGATGCTGGCCGCGTGGTCTACGTCGCCAACCTGACCCGCCAGCGTCTCCCGCGGTCGGTCCTATGAACGTCACCACCATTGCGAGGCGCCTGCAGCGCTTGGAGGCAACGGTGATGTCCGCCCCCGCCGTCGTCGTGATCCGCGACCTGCTGCGCACCGGAGAGGCCGAGCGCTACACCGGCGCCGGCCAGATCTGGATCCGTGAACCAGGGGAGTCAGGCCAGGCCCTGCGAGACCGTGCTGTGGCCGATGCAGAGCGCATGAGTGGCCCGATCGTCACGCTGGTCGAGCAGAAGGAAAGACCCGATTGGGATCCCAAGTCTCCCGGTAAGCGGTTGGAGGCTCACACCGGGGATACCGCAGGACGCTTTTTGCACGCTGTGGGTCGGGGCCAATCGGGCAGTGAAGTTTACTAGGAGCGGCCATGCCGAAGATCCCCATCATCCAATCCGAACTCGCCCCGACCTTCCAACGTGTCGGCGCCGGCTCCCTACGTGACGGCGGCGGCGTCAGGCCTGTCGATCCCAGCGGCCTGGTGCGCGGCGTGGCCGACGCTGCGGACGCCTACCAGCAAGCCGAATTCGAGCAGTCCAAGGTCCGCGCCACGGAGAAGATCGCCGACGCGCAACTCGAATGGACGCGCACCGAGATCGACAGGCGAAACCAGTTCGATCCCTCCGGCGCCGAGCCCTACACAGAGAAGACGCTGCGGAACTTCGATGACTTCAAGGCGAAGCTACTGCGTGGCGCGGCCGGCAACGATGAGGCGCGCATCCTCCAGAGTCGTCTCGCCGGCCTCCGCGAAGGTGTGCTCACCAAGTCGATCGAGTTCGAAGCCGATGCCCGCTCCGGGTATCGCCGGCAGACCCTCACCTCGACGCTTGGAAAGCGCGCCGCCACTGCAGAGATCGATCCCGCCCAGGCGCTGGATTTGATCGCCCAGCAGGTGGCCGAGATCGACAACAGCGATCAGCTGTCCGTGCTCGAACGCAACGAGATGCGCGAGCAGGCCAAGGGCAGCATCGCCTACGCCGCAGCGCTCTCGATGGCAGGCAAGGACCCCGCCGGCCTGCGTGAGTCGCCGCTGATGTCCATGGTCCCCGCCGAGAAGCTCCCGACCCTGCTGAAGGTGATCGAGAAGTCGGACATGCTGATGCAGTCGCAGGACCAGGCTGACGAGATCATGGCCCGCAAGATCCCGCTGGGCGAGGCGATGCAGCTCATCGAGAAGGACTACCAGGGCGAGCACGAGAAGCTGCTGAAGACCGAAGTCATGGGCAGGTACGCCTATGCCGAGGCCACGCGCCGCGACCACGAGGAGCAGAACTACGGGACTGCACTGCTGGAGGTCGAGCAGACCGGCAAGGTGAGCACGACGACGTGGGGCCGCCTGAGCGACACCCACCGGGCGGCCGTCCTGAACCGCCAGCAGGCCGAAGCCCGGCAGCGCCGCATGGAAGCCCAGGGGCAACCCGTCAAGACCAATTGGGACCTGTACCTCACCCTCCGTCAGCAGGCCATGGACGACCCCCAGGCCTTTACCAGGACCGACCTCAAGCAGTACGTCGACAAGATCGGCCCCGGCCAGATGGAGCAACTGCTCGACCTGAAGGGCAAGACCGAGAAGGCCGGCAAGGCACCGCGTGATGCCGTGACCCTCAGCCAGCAGATGAACGCCACCATGCAAGCGCTGGGCATCAAGCGGGCCGATGCCAAGGGCAAGTTCCTGAGCTACGTCCAATCGGCTGTCGACGACGCCACCCAGGCCAAGGGCAAGCCGCTGGGTTTCGATGAGCGCCAGAAGATCATCGACGAAGCGGTCCTTCAAGGCCCCGACCCCGACGCCTGGCTGTGGGGCCAAAAGCGCATGTTCGAACTCACGCCCGACCAGCGCACGCGCTTCACGCCGAACGCGCCGACGGATGCCCCAGCGACTGAACTGCAGGACCTGAACGAAGCGCTGAAGGCCCAGGGACTGCCGCAGACCCCGGCCAACCGCCTGGCCCTCTACAAGCGGGTGAACCCATGACCAACCCCTATGCGGAGGCGGCGGCAGAACTCGCCAGCGATGCGCCTTCGAACAGGTACGCGGCGGAAGCTGCATCCCTCGCGAGCGATCGAGGCGCCGCGCTTCGAACGAACGTCTACAGCTTCGCCGAGGCACCGGAGCAGGCCGCGAGCGCCGTGAAGCTGGGCCGGCAGTCCGGGCTGCCGTTCGATGTCGTGCAGAGGAACATGCCGGCCGTGCAGCGCCGCCTCGCGATCGAGCGGGTAGAAGCCGACACCGCGGAGGCGCCGATCCTGCGCCACCGCTACGCCGATCCGACCTTCGCTGCTGCGGCCCAGGACGACAGCGGCCCGCTCGCGCGTATGGAGCGCCTCACCAGCACCTACACCTTCGGCAATGCCCTGAAAAAGGGTGTCGCAGGCGCAAAGCTCACACTCGACTTCGCGGCCGATCAACTCGCCCGGGCTGTCGGTGCCGACCGCGCAGAAACCCAGCGCATCCTCGGCGAGACCGGCGCCTTCTACACCGCGCAGGGATCGGACCCCGAACTGCAGGCCGCAGGTGAACGTGCCAAGGAAACCGGCGGCGGCACCTGGTATGGAACGCTCGTCAAGCTGCCTGGCGAGATCGCTGCCGCCGAGAACCCGATCCAGATCGTCGGCAAGTTCCTGACCGAGCAGCTCCCGGCCTCGCTGCTGGGCTTCGGACTCGGGGCTGCGGCCACCGCACCGGTCCGATCGGCGATCGTCAGCAACGTGAGCAACCAGCTCGTTGCCAAGGGGGTGAGCACCGCTGTCGCTGGCGCTGCTGGGAACGGCACCGCCGTCGTGCTGCAGTCGCTGGGTGCGAACTACCAGGAAGGCCTATCCAAGGGTCTGGCGGAGCCCGAGGCCGCACAACGAGCCTGGACCAAGACACTCGCAGAAGTCCCCGCCAACGCCGTGGCAGGCGCCGCGATGGGCCTGAAGCTGGGTCGCAACCAGCTCACCAACATCCTCGGCCAGGCGGGCGTCCAAGGGGCCGGCGGCGGCATCGGCGCAGCGCAGGCATCCCAGGCTGTCGGCGAGGAAGCCGATCCGGTCGAAATTGCCCTGGAGATCCTCGGCGAAGGCGTCAGCGCCGGTCCTGAAGTGGCGGGCTTGACCTGGGGCCGCATCGCCGAGAGTCGCAGCGTGGCCCGTGCCGAAACTGCGCAGGTAGCCCTCGACGATGCCGAGAAGGTGGGCGAGATCATCAAGGCTGCCGAGGCTTCGGTCCTCAAAACCCGCGACCCCGAGAGCTTCGCCGAGCTGGTCGAGCACCTCCAGCCCGAGACCGTCCTCTACATCGCGCCGGAGCACCTCGCAGGCGTCGACCTCAGCGCAGCGCCGAACGTGGCCGCCCAGGTGGGTGAAGCCCAGGCCACCGGTGGCGATGTCGCGATCACGCTGGCCGACCTGGTGGCCCACCTCCCCGGGGATCAGCTGCTGCCCAACCTGCGGACTGCACCTGAGGCGATGACCGCCGCCGAGGCCCAGGCCTTCGATGGTGTGTCGGAGATCGCGACCGAGCTGGCGGAGCCCGCTGGCGATGCCTTGCTGACCCAGGACAGCATGAGCGCCGACGATTGGAATGCCTACATGCAGGCGTCCGACGAATCCGCGCAGCGTGCGATCGAGATCCGGGACACCCGATCCCTTCGCGACCTCAAGTGGCTGACCAATGCCAAGACCAAGGCGAGCGCCGAGGTCAGAGGACTGGCCGATGCGGCCCGCGCCAGCATCGAGCCCGAGATCACTGCAGAGATCGCCCGGGAGCCCGTCTATGCGGTGCAGCGCTTCCTCGCCACGGACGAGGGGAAAGCCTTGCCGCCCGACGTGGTGGCCGAGATGTTCGGCTACAGCAGCGCGGATGCCATGCGGCAGGACATCGGCACCAGCGAACCCGAGGCTTCCGTGATCGAGCGCCTGGTCGAGGAGCGCATGCGCGAGGAGCACCCGGACATTGCCGACGCGATCTCACGCGAGCGCTCAGCGGAAGCTCTCGTGGCCGATCGTGCCCGTGCTCGCTTCCTGTCGACCGAGGCCGCTGCACTCTCCAATGCCCTGGGGAGTAAAGCCGCACTGGAGCGGGATGCCCAGCGCTATGCCGGGCAATCGATCGCGCGCCGCCTGGTGCGTGGCATCCGACCCTCTCAATTCGAAGCCTCTGCCGATCGTGCAGGCAAACAAGCTGGGGTTGCTTTCCGCCGAGGCGACACCGCTGCCGCTGCGAAGTTCAAGCGCGACCAGGTGATGCAGAGCGCTCTGCATTCGGAAGCGACTGCAGTCACTGCAGAGATCGAGCGCTCGCTGCAGTCGTTCAAGCGGATGACCAAGCCCGACGATGGCAGT
>NZ_AZSN01000148.1:0-8661 GCF_000576225.1 Methylibium sp. T29-B
GCCAGCACGCCGGCCAGCGCGCCCACTCCCAGCAGTCGGCGCGCTGCACGCGCGCCAGCAGCGCGCCGCCGGCACCGAGCGCCCGCATCACCGCGAACTCGCGGGCACGCTGTTCGCGCGTCGCGGTGACTGCGGCGAACAGCACCACCAGGCCGGTCGCGAGCGTGAAGCCGAACAGGAACTCGACCGCGCGGATCACCTGGTCGAGCACGCGCTGCACCTGGGCGATCGACGCCGACACGTCGACGTTCGTGATGTTCGGGAAGGCCCGCGACAGCGCGTTGTCGAAGCCCGGCGCGCCCGGCTGGGCCGGCGGTGCGCGGAACGCCGCGATGTAGGTGGCCGGCAGCTCCTCGGGCAGGTTGGCGGTCGGGAACAGCACGAAGAAATTCACCCGCATCGAGCCCCAGTCGACCTTGCGCAGGCTGGTGATGCGGCCGTCCTGCTGCACGCCGGCGATGTCGAAGCGCAGCGTGTCGCCGAGCTTCACGCCCAGCGTCGCCGCCAGCCCTTCCTCGACGCTGATCGCGCCGGCCTCGTCGGCCGTCCAGCGCCCCGCGACGACCTGGTTGTGGCCCGGCAGCCGCGCGTCGTGGCTGAGGTTGAACTCGCGCTCCACGAGGCGCTGCGCGCGGTCCTCGGCGTAGTCCTCGGGCTTGACCGGCTTGCCGTTCACCGCGACCAGCCGGCCGCGGATCATCGGATACCAATCGTAGGTCTTCACGCCGGCGTCACGCAGCTGCCGCTGGAAGGCCTCGCCCTGCTCGGGCTGAACGTTGATGACGAAGCGGTTCGGCGCATCGGGCGGCGTGGCCTGGCGCCAGCTGCTGATCAGGTCGGTGCGCAGCAGCACCAGCAGCACCAGCGCCAGCAGACCGACACTCAGCGCGCTGACCTGCAGCACCGCGAAACCGGGCCGCGCCGCGACCTGGCGCGTCGCCAGCACCAGCCAGCGCGGCGCACCGGCGGCCGACGACGGCACCGCGCGCCGCAACGCCTGCACGGCCAGCCACGACAACAGCGCGAACACCGCGATCGCGAGCGCGAATCCGCCCACCGTGATGAGGCCGAGCCTCAGGTCCGAGGCCACCGCCAACAGCAGCGCCGAGAAGCCCGCAAAGCCGGCCAGCAGCACGCCGACCGACGCCGGCCGCAGTTCGCCCAGGTCGCGCCGGATCACGCGCAGCGGCGGCACCTGCGCGAGCTGCAGCACCGGCGGCAGCCCGAAGCCGAGCAGCAGCGTGAGCCCCACGCCCAGGCCGAACAACGCCGGCCACACGCTGGGCGCCGGCAGCGCCGAATCCACCAGCCCGGCCAGCAGCGCGACGAACACGAAGTGCACCGCCAGGCCGAGCAGCACGCCCAGCGCGCTGGCGATCAGCCCCACCACCGCGAACTCCACGGTATAGGCCCCGGCGATGCGACGCTGCGGCTGGCCCAAGACGCGCAGCATGGCGCAATCGTCGAGGTGGCGGCCGGCGAAGTCACGTGCGGCGATGCCCACCGCCACCGCGGCCAGCAGCGCGGCCAGCAGCGCGACGAGGTTCAGGAACTTGGCGGCGCGGTCCAGCGTCTGGCGCATCTCCGGGCGACCGCTGTCGAGCGACTCGATGCGCAGCCCGCGCCAGCCCAGCGCCTTGGCCTCGGCCTCGGCCCACGCCACGTAGCGGCGCACCGCCGCGTCGCCGCCCGGCCCCTGCCCGGCCAGCGCCAGCCGGTAGGTCACGCGGCTGGCCGGCTGCACCAGGCCGGTGGCCGGCAGGTCGGCGATGTTGAGCAGCGCACGCGGCGCGAAGCTCATGAAGCCGGCGCCGCGGTCGGGCTCGAGCGTGATGACCGCCGCGATCGTGAGACTGGCGTCGCCGAGCAGCAGCGGATCGCCGGGCTTCAGGTTCAGCGAGTCGAGGATGGCCGCGTCGACCCACACGCTGCCGGGGGCCGGCACGCCCGTGGCGCGTCGCTCGGGCGCGCCGGGCGCATCGGCGATCTTCAGCTGGCCGCGCAGCGGATAGCCGTCGCTGGCCGCCTTGACGGCCACCAGGCGCGAAGCCCCGCCCTGCGCGTCGGGCGCGCGGCCCATGCTGGGAAAGCTCACGGTGTGGGCCACCACCAGCCCGTCGGCACGGGCCCGATCGGTCAGACCCGACGGCGCCGGCTGGTCGCTCGCGACGATGGCGTCGCCACCGAGCAGCGAACGCGCGTCGCGCGCCAGGCCCTGGTTCAGCCGGTCGGCGAAGAAGCCGACCGCGGTGAGCGCGGCGACCGCCAGCATCACCGCGACGATCAGCAGACGCAGTTCACCGGCGCGGAAGTCGCGCGCGAGCTGCCGGCGTGCCAGGGTCCACAGGGTCGGCGGGGTCGGAGCGGGTGCGTTCATCGGTGCGACAGGTGCAGCGGAAGCAATTCGGCAAGAGTTGCACGGTAGCGCAGCAACCGCTGCAAGTGCCGCGCGGGGCTTTGCGGCGGGCTTGTTGGGAGTTGCTGGCTTGGATCGAGCGATGCCGACCGGGCCGCCGGGTGAACGCCTGCATTCGTGTCCCCCGGTGCCGGCCTCACGGCCGTTCCCTCCTCCTCTACCTCACTCCGCCATTCACCCGACGTCCCGGTCAGCACACATCACCGTGGTGCTCGAAGGCCTTCACCCAGGCACACCGCGGTGTATCGAAGCGCCGTGACGGGCCGCTGTGTGGAGTGAGGTAGAGGAGGAGGCGGCGGCCGATCAGGCCGACGCCGGGGGACACGAACGCAACACAGCGGCCCGGCGCGGCGCCCGCGCCAACACTCGACACCCGGCTTCTTCCTTCACGCCCCCGCGAAATGCGCATCGAGCGCATCGCACCACCGCGCCTTCTGCTCGGCGCTCGCGAAGCTGGCCACGAAGCTGTTGCGGGCCAGCCGGTAGGCCTGCGCAGCGCCCAGTACCGGCAGCGCCTCGAAGGTCTCGATGAAGTTCTGGTTCAGGTAGCCGCCGAAATAGGCCGGGTCGTCGGAATTGACGGTGGCGCACAGGCCGGCATCGAGCATCGCCGCGAGCGGATGCCGCGCCATCGTGTCGAACACGCGCAGCTTCACGTTCGACAACGGGCACACCGTCAGCGGCATGTGCTCGGCGGCCAGACGCGCCACCAATGCCGGGTCCTCGAGGCTGCGCACGCCGTGGTCGATGCGCTCGACCTTCAGCACATCGAGCGCGCTCCACACATAGGCGGGTGGCCCCTCCTCGCCGGCATGCGCCACCAGGCGCAGGCCGAGCTCGCGGCAGCGCGCGAACACCCGTGCGAACTTCTCCGGCGGATGGCCGCGCTCACTGCTGTCGAGGCCGACACCGACAAAGTGCTCGCGGTGCGGCAGCGCCTGCTCCAGCGTCTGGAAAGCCGCGTCCTCGCTGAGATGACGCAGGAAGCACAGGATCAGCTCGCTGCTCACGCCCAGTTCCAGCCGTGCGGTCGCACGGGCGCGAGCCAGTCCCCGGATCACCGTCTGGATCGGCACGCCGCGCTCGGTGTGCGTCTGTGGGTCGAAGAACAGCTCGGCGTGGACCACGCGGTCCGCGGCGGCACGGCGGAAGTAGGCCATGGCCATGTCGAAGAAGTCGGCCTCCTCCAGCAGCACGCTGGCGCCGGCGTAGTAGATGTCGAGGAAGCTCTGCAGGTCGGCGAACGCATAGGCCGCGCGCAGCGCGTCGACGCTGGCATACGGCAGGGTGACGCCATTGCGGCCGGCCAGCGCGAAGATCAGCTCCGGCTCGAGCGAGCCCTCGATGTGGATGTGCAGCTCGGCCTTGGGCATGCTGCGCAGCAGGCCCGGCAGTGCCTCGCGACCGATGCGGGCCGGGTCGAAGGGCGCAGCGGGAGCGCTCGACGTCATCAGCAGACTCCGTAGGTGATGCCCTGCGCCTGCAGGTAGCGGCGGTAGGCCGCGCTCAGCCGGTCGGCCGCACAGTGCGCCTCGCCGCCCGACAGCGGCAGCCTGCGTGGCCGTTGCGACTCGAGCACCGGCTGGTCCTGGGTGAAGATGGTGTGCTGGAACGCGCGCAGTGTCGCATCCGGCGTCACCGGATCGCTGGTGTACAGCGTGAACCAGACGCGGCTGCGCTCGGGCTCCAGCGGCGCCACCCACAGCGCATAGGCCTCGCGCGGGGCCGGCGCATCGCCGCCGGCCTGCTTGACCAGCACGGCGCTGCAGGGCGACAGCACCTGGTAGCGGTATTCGATCCAGGCCCCGCCCACCGAGTGCGCACTGGCCTGAGGCTGCCACGCACGGTAGTGCGGCACGCCGGGCGCGCCGTCGGCGCGCAGCAGCACCTCGTAGGCCGGCACCTCGGTGTGGCCGCGGTCGCCGAGCCAGCCCTCGTGCACGAAGGCGAAGTGCGAGGTGTCGAGGAAATTCTCGACCACGCGCGGCGCCGAGGTCGCCACGTCGTAGGGGCCGCAGACCACCGCCCGCCCGGGCACCGGGCCCGGGTCCGGCAGCGCGCTGGTCGCGCCGTCGAACGACACCCACAGCAGGCCGTGCGCCTCGCGCAGCGGATGGCCCTGCGCCGCATGGCCGGTGGCCGGCGTGAAGGCCGGTTGCGCCGGGATGTGCAGGCAGCGCCCGGCGCCGTCGAAGCGCCAGCCGTGGTACGGGCACTCGAGCTGCGCCCGGCCGTCGACGACGCGCACCGCCCCGAGCGAGAGCCGCGTACCGCGGTGCGGGCAGCGGTCGGCCAGCGCGTGCGGTGTGCCGGCCTCGTCGCGCCACAGCACCAATTCCGCGCCGAACAGCGTCGCCGCCAGCGGACCGGCGCCCAGGTCGGTGGCCGTCGCCACCGGGTGCCACCCGCGATGTTCGTCGTTCATCGCACTCCCTCGCTCCCGCCTGCCGAAGCCGCACGCGGCGCGGCGATCCGGTCCGCGGGGCGCGCCCCGCCTACTTGGCCGACGGTATCTTGCCCTCGACGCCCTTCACGTAGAAGTCGATCTTGTCCTTCCAGGCCTGGTCGGCCGCCACGCCCTGGGCGAGCAGTTCCTTGCCGTCGTTGGAAAGCAGCGGCCCGGTGAAGACCTCGAAGCTGCCGGCCTTCATGCCGGCCTTGATCTCGTCGATCTTCTTCTTCGTGGCCTCGGGCACCACGTCGGCCACTTTGACGAGGTCGTTCTGGCCTTCCTTGACGCCCCACACGGTGCGCTCGGTCTTCCAGCTGCCGTCGATCACGTCCTTGACCGCCTTCTTGTAGTAGCCGCCCCAGTCGACGATGCAGCTCGCCAGGTGGGCCTTGGGCGCGAAGGCGCTCATGTCGCTGTCCCAGCCGAAGGCGTACTTGCCGTTCTTCTCGGCGGTCTGCAGCACCGCGGAGGAGTCGGTGTTCTGCAGCAGCACGTCGGCGCCGCCGTTGATCAGCGACTGCGCGGCCTCGCCTTCCTTCGGCGGGTCGAACCAGGTGCTGACCCACACCACCTTGGTCTTGATCTTCGGGTTCACGCTCTGCGCGCCCAGCGTGTAGGCATTGATGTTGCGCAGCACCTCGGGGATGGGGAAGGAGCCGACGAAGCCGATCGTGCCGCTCTTGCTCATGCTGCCGGCGATGACGCCGGCCGCGTAGGCGTCCTCGTAGAACTTGGCGTCGTAGATGCGCATGTTCGGCGCGGTCTTGTAGCCGGTGGCGTGCTCGAACTTCACGTCCGGGAACTCGGCCGCGACCTTCAGCATCGGCTCCATGTAGCCGAACGAGGTGGCGAAGATGATCTTGTTGCCCTGGGCAGCCAGGTCGCGGATCACGCGCTCGGCATCGGCGCCCTCGGGCACCTTCTCGACGAAGCTTGTCTTGACCTTGTCGCCGTACTCGGCCTCCACCGCCTTGCGACCCTGGTCGTGGGCGTAGGTCCAGCCGGCGTCGCCGACCGGGCCCACGTAGACCCAGGCCGCCTTCAGCGGCTCGGCAGCCGGAGCCGGGGCGGTGGCCGCCGCCGGCGCGGGGGCCGGCGCCGGCTCGTCCTTCTTGCCGCAGCCCACCAGGGCCGCGGCGGCCGCGAGGGACGACAGCGCCGCCAGGCGGGTCAGCAGCGCGCGGCGCGTGCTCGGAACGTTCATGGAAGCTTCTCCTGTGCGATGAAAGGTCGGACCGGCGCGCCGCGGGCGCTCACGAGCCGGGATGGAAGGGCTTGCCGAGCGAGGCCGGCATGTTGATGCGGATCCACAGCGGGTTGCGCGAGATGAGGGCGAGCACGACGATCGTGGCGATGTAGGGCAGCATCGACAGCAGCTGGCTCGACACCTCCACGCCCGCGCCCTGCAGCGCGAACTGCAGCATCGTCACGCCGCCGAACAGGTAGGCACCGAGCAAGACACGTGCCGGTCGCCAGGTGGCGAAGGTGGTGAGCGCCAGCGCGATCCAGCCGCGCCCGGCCACCAGACCCTCGACCCACAGAGGCGCGTACACCACCGACAGGAAGGCACCGGCCACGCCGCACAGCGCGCCGCCGGCCACCACCGCCGCGAAGCGGATCGTGCGCACCGGGTAGCCGAGCGCATGGGCGGACTCGGGCGACTCGCCGACCGCGCGCAGCACCAGTCCGGCGCGGCTGCGGTACAGGAACCAGCTCAGCCCGAGCACCGCGGCGATCGCCAGGTAGACCATCGGATGCTGGCGGAACAGCGCCGGACCGAAGAAGGGGATGTCGGCCAGCAGCGGAACCTCGAACGGCGCGCGGTCGGCCAGCTTCTTGCCCACCAGGTCGACGCCGACGAAGGCCGAGAAGCCGGCACCGAACAGGCTCAGCGCCAGGCCGGTGGCGTACTGGTTGGTGTTGAGGCCGATCACGAGCAGCGCGAACAGCGCCGCCATCGCCATGCCGGCCAGCGCGCCGGCCGCGAAGGCCAGCGTGTCGCTGCCGGTGACCAGCGCCGCGGCGAAGCCGGCGATCGCGGCGACCAGCATCATCCCTTCGGCGCCGAGGTTCAGCACGCCGGCCTTCTCGTTGAGCAGCAGGCCCAGCCCGGCAATGGCCAGCGGCGTCCCCGAGGCCAGCGTGGCGGCGATCAGCAGCGCGGCTTCGTTCACACCGCCGCCCTCGCGGTCGCCGCGGCGGCGGGCCTGCGCCGCCGGACCCGGTAATGGATCAGCGTGTCGCAGGCCAGCAGCAGGAACAGCAGCAGGCCCTGGAACACGCCGGTCAGTGCATTGGGCAAGCCCAGGCGCGACTGGCCGAGCTCGCCGCCGATCAGCAGCATCGACAGCAGCACGCCGGAGAACACGATGCCCAGCGGGTGCAGGCGGCCGACGAAGCAGACGATGATCGCGGTGAAGCCATAGCCGGTTGAAACATGCGGCGTGAGCTGGCGCAGCGGCCCGGCCGCCTCCATCGCACCGGCCAGGCCGGCCATGCCGCCCGACATCAGCAGCGCGGTCCACAGCGAGGCGCGCGCCGAGAAGCCGGCATAGCGCGCCGCCGCCGGTGCCAGACCACCGACCTGCAGCTGGTAGCCGCGCCAGGAGCGGAACAGGAAGACCCAGAACAGCACCACCATCACCAGCGCCAGCACGAAACCCCAGTGCAGCCGCGATCCCGGCAACAGGTCGGCAGCCAGGTCGACGCGTCGAAGGTCTTCGTCTGCGGGAAGTTGAAACCGCCGGGGTCCTTCCAGGGCACGAACACCAGGTAGTTCAGCAACTGCTGGGCGACGTAGACGAGCATCAGGCTGACCAGGATCTCGCTGGCGTTGAAGCGGTCGCGCAGCAGCGCGGTGAGAGCGGCCCAGGCCATGCCGCCCAGCACGCCGGCCAGCAGCACCAGCGGCGAGTACAGGCCCCGCACGCCGCTGACACCCAGGTTGGTGAGCCACAGCGCGACGCCGCCCCCGGCGATGGCGCCGAGCAGGAACTGTCCCTCGGCACCGATGTTCCAGACGTTCGAGCGGTAGCAGACCGCGAGGCCCAGCGCGCACAGGATCAGCGGCGTGGCCTTCAGCAGCACCTCCGACACCGAGCGCAGGCCGTTCAGCGGCTCGACGAAGAAGATGCCCAGGCCCTTCAGCGGGTCCTTGCCGAGCGCGGCGAACAGCAGTGCGGCCAGCAGCACCGTGAGCGCCAGCGCGATCAGCGGCGAGGCGAGCGCCATCGCCTGCGAGGGCTGGGCCCGGGCCTCGAGCTTAAGCATGGCGCAGCGCCTCGCTAGCCGCGGCCTTCGGCCACAGGCCGCTCATCCACTCGCCGATCATCTCGACCGTCGTGCGCATCGTCGGCACGCTCGGGCTGACGCGGCCTTGGGCGATGACGAGCAGGCGGTCGCTGATCTCGAACAGCTCGTCGAGCTCCTCGCTGACCACCAGCACCGCGCAGCCCTCGTCGCGCAGCTTCAGGAGCGCGCCGCGGATCTGCGCCGCCGCGCCGACGTCCACGCCCCAGGTCGGCTGCGAGACGATCAGCAGCCTGGGCTTCGCGTCGATCTCGCGGCCGACGATGAACTTCTGCAGGTTGCCGCCCGACAGGCTCTTCGCGGCCGCCTTCGGCCCGCCGGCCTTGACGTTGAAGGCCGCGATCAGCGCCGTCGCCAGGCGCTGCACCTGGGCCATGCGCAGCCAGCCGCCGCGGCCCACCGCCTCCGTGCGCGTCAGCAGCGTGTTCGCGGCCAGCGACAGCGTCGGCACCGCGCCGCGCCCCAGCCGCTCCTCGGAACGAAG
>NZ_AZSN01000149.1:0-8568 GCF_000576225.1 Methylibium sp. T29-B
GTGGAGCTCGAATCGCATGTAGCATGATTTCGACGGCAGTTTCTTCGCCGATATGCGACGTGACCTCCTTTACAGACTCGTCGCACTCGTAGAGTGCCTGTCGGTAGCGCCCCTGTTTGCTCAAGACCGTGGCTAACCACATGTCGACCCAAGCTTTAACGTAGTACCCCTTGCATTCGCCGACGTAGCGTTGAGCTGTGCGCAGATGAGCCAGGCTGGATTCGAAGTTTGTGTCGGCCATTGCGCCGCATCCCACAACGATATTGCCGATGGCTAGATCGATTGGGTCAGCGTCTGGCCAACGCGATAACCAGCTTCGTGCATACGGAGCGGCTTCCTGGGCGCGATCGCAGAGCGTGGGTATGGTGCACCGTTCGAGCTCAACTGCCTGTCGGATCCGACTCAAGCGTTGCTCATCAAAGCTACTAGCCAACTCAGTCGGCGTGTCGGATGAGGCGAACTCAGCAATCAGTTTGCTGAGAACTGCCCGCGCCTCCGCCGATCGTCGAAGAACTGCAAGTGACCACGCTTGCTTTACTCTGATCTCTGGGAACTGCGATAGCGCGTCCTCGGGAAGCTTATTTGCCCAATAAAGAAAAGTGGAGTGACGCCCCTGATATCGAGCAATTGTTCGGGCGTAGTGATCTATCAACGCGGCAGCATCTTTAACGTTGCCAACATCGAGGCTCAGGTCGATCGCGGCGTCAACCCGGCCGTTGGTAGTTAACCAACTGAGTGCACGTGGGATGTACGAACTAATCTCATCGAACCCGCGGCGGCGTAATCGAACTAGCAAGAAGTCACGAACAATCGGATGCAGAGCGTAAGGAAGCATCGCATCGTTGCTGCGGCTAATCGGCAACGCTCTTCGTTCCAGTTCCGTAAGCAGATCTTCAGCGTCGCTCATGTTGGTGGCCGCAGCAACCAGGTGACTGTTGAACCGCCTGAACATGGCCAGACAGAGCAGCAGTTGTGCCGCACGATCTGACAGCTGCGTGAGAAGCACTTCGCTGAGATACTCAGAAATGGCTTGCGGGCGATCTAGAAGTCCCTGCAGTAGGCAATTCTGGCTTTCTTCGTCGCTCTGAAGTGTCATCGCGATAAGTCGAACGATCGCTGGCCATCCCTCGCTACGCGCATAGATTGCTTGCACTAGCGCTTGTCGGGGCTTGACGCAGTACTGACGAAGAATCTGAGCAATATCTGCGTGGGTAAACGCCAACTGAATATGATCGACAACGTGCAAGCGCCGATCTAGCGCCGCTTCGCTCGAGAGCGGGCTCAGATTTGCTCGGCCACTCAGCACCAGTGCCATACGCTCTGGCTGACGCCGGATCAAGGGGCGAAGGAGGGTTGTCGCTGCGCTGTCCGCCAGCCAGTGCACATCGTCGATGAACAGCACCGTCCGGTCCTGGCGCGAGGCCATCTCGCCAAGCAGTGCCATGATCACGGCCCGCTTACCTCGGTTCCCTACGCCACTTACCAGCGCCTGTGATCGTTCGGCGTCAGTCGGCGAGAACGCGTGCAACAGATCGATCGCAAGCTTGTCTCCGTCTTGGTCGTCGCGATCGACCAGGAGCCAGATGACGCGATACCCGAGTGCGAGAACTTCCTCTCGCCATTCGCACAGTAAGGTCGACTTACCGTACCCCGCGGGTGCGCTGACCGTGAACACGGGACGAGATGCAGTACGGAACGCTGCCGGCAACTTCCAGCGCTCCGGCTTGAGAATCCAGGAGCCTGACTTCTGCATAGCTGTCTCCAACGACGCGTCAATAGTGAGCGACCTTTGATCTCCTAATCACGCAGGTCAGCACGCTTAGCCGTCTTCATTTTTATCGGCGCATTCGATCATACCCCTGTAGGGGTAGGCGCCTGGAGCCTCAAATTTCCACCATATGAAAGTCCGATTTAGGCGAGGAACAGTCAGGGCACGTCCAGTCGTCAGGCACATCTTCCCAGGCCGTACCGGGAGGTATACCGTCCGACGGCATACCCATCTCTTCATCATAGACAAAGGTGCACGTCACACATTGCCACTTCTTAAATTTTCTACTCATGTTGATCATCAGTCTCGATATCGGAGCACGCAATGAAGTCCGGCTTCTCACGGACGGCGCAGATCGGACAGGCCCAATTGGCAGGGATGGCGACCCAACGAGTTCCGGGAGGAAAACCTTCGCTTTTGTCTCCTTTGGCTTCGTCGTATATGTACTCGCAGATTGGGCATCTATATCGTTGTGCCATAGCACTCCTTTGCTTATTTGTGATGGTCGATCTTCCTCGAGGGCCCTGCAATACGCTCTATCGTTAGCGGCGGAACTGCTCGCGTAGCCATAGGATGGATTCATCCATCAGAGCGCGACCTTGAGAGAATGATGTGGCAAAGCAAAGGGTGCCGTGGATTGCGCCTTCGTAGCGGGTATGCGCAACCATGACGTCTGCTCTCTCTAGTGCCTTGGCGAACATCTCGCCCTCGTCACGTAGCGGGTCGAACTCCATTGTTTGCACCAGTGTGGCCGGAAGGCCGGCAAGACTCTTTGCTAGCATGGGCGAGCAGTTCGAGTGGTAGCCGTCAGAAGGTGAGTTTAGGTAATGTCCAAAAAACCAATCCATATCTGCCTTCTCAAGCAGATAGCCTTGCGCGTTCTCAACCATTGAGGTGGATGGAAGTCCTGCGCAGTTCGTGACAGGATAAACAAGGTGTTGCGCGCACAGCTGAGGACCGCCTTCGTCGCGAATGCGCAATGCGGTGACTGCTGCAAGATTGCCGCCAGCACTATCGCCTGATACAGCAATACGCTGAGCATCGCCGCCAATTTCAATGGCATGCTCCCCAGCCCAACGTGTTGCGGCTAAGCAATCGTCGGTTGCGGCCGGAAACTTGCATTCCGGAGCCAACCTATAGCCAACTGATACCACCACAGCGCCTGTGCCGCCACACAGCTCTCGGCAGATGATGTCGTACGCGTCAAGGCTGCCGAATACCCAGCCTCCGCCGTGAAAGTACATCAGGATTGGGAACGGCCCCTCACCTAACGGCGTATAGACGCGGATAGGAATCTTTCTGTCAGAGTCATCGATTGTGAGATCGACAGCGCTAAAGATCGTTGCGCGACTAGCCGGCTGACTTATACAGAGAGCGTCAAATGCATTCCGGCATTCCGCTGGTGTCATTTGATGGAAGGGCTTCGCCCCGGCGGCGGAGAGCGTCTTCAGCAGATCGGCTGCCTGGTTGTTCAGAGGCATCGCATGGACCTTTGGTGGATCTACGTAGGTTCGGCACCCGAAGCTTCTCTCGCTTTGTTCAAGCGTCTCAATCGGGCTCGTCATGAAGGCGTTAAGGAATACGCCTTGGTAACCCCCCGCTTCCTTCGAACGAACGCCAGCGGCGCTGCGTAATTCGCGGTTCGACGACAGCGGGGGGGGGCTACTGGCTAGCCGTTCATAGAACCGGCGTGCGCGTAGCGGTGGAAGAGCTTGTTGCGCTTGCGCGGATCGACGTTGATCTTTGTAATGTCGCCGTCGTACTGCTTCAGCAGCAGCGGATCCATGATGGCCCGATACAGAGGCGGAACATGACAGATCCAGATCATCCCTGGATACCCGGACGGCATCGTCGGTACATTGCTATAGCTGCACAAGGCTTGGTAGCTACGCGTCGGAAACGCATGATGATCGGAATGTCGCTGGACATGGAAATAGATCAGGTTCGATGCGATGTGATCAGTGTTCCACGAGTGCTCGGGTCGAACCCGCTCGTACCGCCCATCGGGAAGCTTCTGGCGCAGGAGGCCATAGTGCTCGATGTAGTCCGCGATCACGAGGAACCAGTAGCCGGTGAAGACAGTGGCCATCAGGTAGGGAACGATGCTCGTTCCGAGCCAGAAGAGAAGTGCGCTAAAGAAAACTAGAGAGATCAATGCTGGCTGAATGAACTCGTTCTCGAGCGTCCAGGGTCCCTTTCCGCTGCGCGCCAAGCGTTCCTTCTCAAGACGCCAAGGTCGGATGAAACCCGTGTACGGAAGCTCACGCAGAGCAAAGGCGTAGATGCTTTCACCCATCCGCGCGGAGCTGGAATCCTCGGGCGTCGAAACGTCTCGATGGTGGCCGCGGTTGTGATCGATCATGTACTGACCGTAAGCTGTTACTGCCAAGCAGATCTTTGACAGCCATCGTTCGAAACTGTCCTTCTTATGGCCAAGCTCGTGGGCCGTCACGATGGCAAGACCATTTGCCAGTCCAACAGAGACGCAAATGCCGGCGTAGCTGACCACACTGAGATCAAGTGTCCCGACTGCCCAAGCGCCCGCAATCATCGCGAGATAGTGAACAGGCACCGTGATAAATGTGAGACGCTTGTAGTAGTTGTCCTCCTCGAGTGCCTGGATGGCGTTTGCCGGCGGGTTTCTCTGACTGGTTCCGATAACCAAGTCGAGGATAGGTATAACGATGAACGTAAGAAAAGGCGCTAGCCAGTAGTAGGCCGCCTCTCCGGTAATCTGTGCCGCTGCGATTCCGATAACGGGCAGCATTGGCCACAGAACCCCAATTGCCCATGCGTATCGCTTCCTGTCGCGGTACTTGGGTTCGCCGTGCCCGTCGCCTGTCTTATTTGGCAAGGTCGTGATCATTTGACGTTACTCCTAGATCGATTGCTCGGGTCATCCGCGACTGCTTTGTGGATGACGATCTGGCGGTAGTCGCTCTAGGGCGGCTGCCTCCGTGGCGAGGACTTTGATCTACGGAGGTCGGATCCGCCCCCTCCCGGAAGGGATGTTGTTGGGGGGGAGCCAGTGGCGCGTCGTGGGACGGGGTGCTTCTAGGCGGTGCGACGGCCCGCGATGCGCCTCGGTGAAAGCCGTCGACGGTTGCTTTCCGCCGGCCCGATCGACGTCGGGTGGGTCAACCTCCTCCCAAAGCCATCACCTTTGAGAGGGGCGGCTTGAGCTGCGCCTGCTTGATCATCGCTGCGGACTCGGGGGCCAATTTGGTGCATGACCCGCGATGCCGGTAATCGCTTCACGGCGAACGAAGTTGCAAGTTGCGTAGGTGAAGGCCCACGCTACATGCTAAGTCCTGCATATATCAATATGAGGTGATTCGATGGCTGCAATTGAAAAGCTTTCGCTCGAGCAGAGAACGGATGTAATTGAATCAAAACTTGCGATTCAGGAGCTCGTGTACGGGTATGCCCTCGCCTGGGATCGACGTGACGTTAATCATTTGCTGTCAATCTTTCACGAGGATGCTGATTACTTGATGCCTGGGCTTTTTGGTGAGTATCACGGTTGGACGGAGATCCGTCGTGCATACGACGAGATTAATGTTGCCGTGCCTGATACGTGGCACTTCACAACTAATCTCATCGTGAAAGTTGACGGTGACCGCGCTACCGGTATTTCTGAAGCGAACGTGCACGCAACCGAGGCAAATGGGCGTGCGATCCGGCTGGCTGTTGCCTACCTGGACAACTACGAACGTCGAGCCGGCCGGTGGGCCATCAGTCGCCGCATGGTCGAAACCCACTACATAACCGGCCTTCTGCAGGCATGGGGACTCTCGAAAGAGTCGAAGTTCCCGAAGAACTAGGCTGGCGCATCGCTTGTAACTGGAAAGGATAGAAGATGAAGAACGTTCTGACCGAGGCTGGCGCCAGTCGGCGCGATGAAAGTGCTGAGTACGATGCCATCGTTATCGGCGCCGGCTTTGCCGGGATGTACATGCTCTATCGGCTGCGTCAGCTGGGAATGCGAGTGTGCGTCTTTGAGCGGGGGACGATGTCGGCGGCACTTGGTATTGGAACCGGTATCCTGGTTGCCGGTGTGACATTGAAAGCTTGAGCTACTCATACTCGTTCTCTCCTGAGCTCGAGCAGGAGTGGAACTGGACTGAGCGCTATGCTGCTCAGCCCGAAATCCTGGAGTATGCAAAGCATGTAGCGGACCGCTTCAACCTGCGGACTGATATCCGGTTTGGAACGACGGTCGTAGGTGCTGCTTTTGATGACAAAACCAGCGAGTGGGAAGTCGTTACAAGTGATGGAGTTAGCACGCGTGCGCAGTTTCTTATTTCAGCCGTTGGTTGTCTTTCGGCAGGAATCGTCCCGGAGTTCCCGGGGATCGGCGAGTTTAAGGGGGCCTGGTATCACACCGGAAGCTGGCCGCATGAACCGTAGATCTATCGGGTAAGCGGGTAGGGCTGATTGGTACTGGTTCGACGGGGATTCAATTCTCGTCTGCAATTGCGAAATCTGTTGGGCACCTGACAGTCTTCCAAAGAACTCCAAACTACAGCGTGCCATCCTGCAATGCTCCGCTTGAGCAAGAAGAACTCGCTGAGGCTAAGGCCAACTATCGCAGCATGCGCGCTCATTGCCGATATTCGAAGGTTGGTATTCCGTACATTGGAAACGAGAAGAAAGCGATTGAGGATTCAAAGACTTCGCGCGAGCAAAACTTCGAAACAGCATGGAATGGTGCTGGATTCTGCTTCGTGCTCAGCTATAGCGATATTTTGCTCGATCTGGAATCCAACAAAACGGCTGCTGATTTTGTCGAGAAGAAGATTCGTGGAACCGTCAAGGACCCGGCGGTCGCGGATCTTCTGGTGCCGCACGGATACCCGCTCGGAACAAAACGGTTGTGTGTCGACAGTGGTTATTATCAAATATTCAACCGCGACAACGTGAGTTTGGTTGATGTGCGCAAGTCGCCGATTCAGTCGATTACCGCGGCAGGCGTAAAGACCCTCGACAAGGAGTACGAGCTCGACGTCTTGGTTTTTGCGACTGGTTATGACGCAATCACAGGTCCACTTCTTAAGATGGACATTCGTGGCCGCAACGGACGGCAGCTTAGGCACAAGTGGAGCGAGTGGCCCCAGAGCTACTTGGGTCTAATGATGGAGGGGTTTCCGAATCTCTTTACGATTACAGGCCCGGGGAGTCCGTGCGTGCTTGTGAACATGATTGTTTCGATTGAGCAGCACGTCGAATGGATTGCTGACTGTATCGCCTCGATGGAAAGAGAGGGGAAGAAGACAATCGAGCCTGATATTAAGGCTGAAATCAGTTGGAGCGATACGGTAGACGAGATTGCAAATTCGACTCTCTATCCGCACACCGACTCGTGGTATACCGGTAAAAATGTGAATGGCAAGTCGTCGAGATTCACGCCGTATGCCGGTGGGATGGGGCCGTACCGACGCTTCTGCGAGGAAATCGTAGAAGATGGTTATCGTGGATTTCACTTTGACCTTGGTGTGAAATCTTAGCGATAGGCGTTCGGGGGTAAATACTATTTGCGAAAGTGTTGGCTGATTGGCGGCGAATGGATTCGATCTTTCATGAGGCGAAGCCAGTTCCGCCTATCGGCTGCACTTTTGTTGAATCTACTTTGTCTGCCTCTCTACTGCCGATGATTGAGCAATGGTCGCAGCCACGATACAGGCTGCTAGAAAGATCGCTCGCTGGTACTAGTGGTTCGGCAATCGAGCAAGCATTGCTGTTTCATGCGGGACAAGGGATCGCCGTCGCCCATGTATGGGAGTCAACGCCTGGATTCGTTGTACCGCCGTCGTATCGGCGCTTCGAGCGCTTTGAAGTCGCCTGCGAGAGCTCCGCTGCAGTTGGTCTGCCGGTCAATGTTCTTAGGTTTGGTAGGGGTCTGGTGCCACAAGGCCCCGGAGTTGTGAACCTTAGTCTTGCTTGGCGAACGCAGGCTATGAAATGGTCGCGTCTTGAAACTGTGTACGCAGCGTTATGCCAGATGCTCCAAGGTGGACTTGGTACGTTCGGCATCTTGGCGACGGAGCAGGCAGTGCCTGGTTCCTTCTCTAAAGGCCACTATCATCTCGCTGTAGATGGTCGTAAGGTCGCGGGAACAGCGCAGTATTGGCGACGTATCAGCAACTCCGAGCAAGTTGTGCTTGCTCACGCCTATCTTTTGGTCGATGCCGACCTTGAGACGCTAGTTCGTCAGGCGAATGAGTTCGAAGCCGTGGTCGGTAGCAACCGCGTCTATGTGGCAGATGCCATTACCAACGTTGCTTACGGAGCTAAGGCTCGAGGTAGATCTTTCTCGATGGGGGGCACTCGGCGGCGCATCACGCCATCACATGTGCAGCGTTTGCTACAGCACATTGCCAGTTCCAGCGCAGTGCTGTGTTAACTGGTTCTTCATTGTCTGAGGCGTCTGCTTCCCGAGCGACGCTAGGTTGGTGAGGCGGTGAGCTTGCTCTCTCCAATGTGAAGCTCTCATTGATCTCGTGGGCTGTTCGTTGCCGATCTAGTGCAGCACCCTCGGTGAAGGCTACGACAGCGTTCTTCCGGCGCGGCCGTTGGCCAGGTTGTACTCCAACGAGATCGCAGTTTGATGTAGCGCCGAAGCGGTAGTTCGCATGGCTGTATCTGCTGATCTCATGTCTGGCCGGATACGCGGAACCCATACCAATTGACTCTGCGAAGTTCCGGGTGACCGCTACCCCTTGTAGGGGGTATCGCTGGTTGTTCGGAACGCGGCAGCTTCGCTGCACCATGTGTGCGGACATTCTTGTGCCTGTGCGCGC
>NZ_AZSN01000150.1:0-8554 GCF_000576225.1 Methylibium sp. T29-B
GGCGCCGCCGACGCGCGCCACCCAGGTCTGCACCGCCGGCGCATGCGCCTCGAACACGCGATCCTCCGGCGCCACGACGACCAGCGTGCCGGCGAGGCGCGCCACGCGCGCCAGCGCCGCCAGCGTGTGCGCGACGACGCTGCGGCCGGCGATCTCGCGGTACTGCTTGGGTCCCCCCACGCCGGCCCGCTCGCCGACGCCCGCACAGGGCACGAGCGCATAGCACCGGGGTGGCTCGAGAGCGGGATTCGGGGTCATCGGATGCCGATTCTAGAATTCACCCCGTGGATCGCCCCGCCTGCTCCCGCGGCGGGGCGATCTGCTTTCGACTTTCTTCACCGCATGGACCTCCCCGCCCTCGCCCCCGGCAAGCGCTACACCCTGCCCCGCCCGTTCGGCTCGGCCGATGCACTGCTGCTCGCGCGCTTCGCCGAGCAGCGCGCCGCGCAGGGGCAGATCACCGCCGTCATCAGTGCCGAACCGGCCGACACGCAGCGGCTGCAGGACGAACTGGCCTTCTTCGCGCCAGGCTTGCGCGTCGCCGTGTTCCCCGACTGGGAGACGCTGCCTTACGACAGCTTCTCGCCGCACCAGGACCTGATCTCCGAGCGGCTGGCCACGCTGTGGCGCATCCTGCATGCGCGGAGCGAGGGCGCGATCGACGTGGTGCTGATGCCGGCGACCACGGCATTGCTGCGGCTCGCGCCGCCGTCCTTCCTGGCGGCCTACACCTTCCACTTCGTGCAGAAGCAGAAGCTCGACGAGGCGGCGCTGAAGGCCCAGCTCACGCTGGCCGGCTACCAGCACGTGAGCCAGGTGGTGTCGCCCGGCGAGTACGCGGTGCGCGGCGGGCTGATCGACCTGTTCCCGATGGGCTCCCCGGTGCCCTATCGCGTGGACCTGTTCGACAACGAGGTCGACTCGATCCGCACCTTCGACCCCGACAGCCAGCGCAGCCTCTACCCGGTGCCCGAGGTGCGGCTGCTGCCGGGCCGCGAGTTCCCGATGGACGAGACGGCCCGCACCGGTTTCCGCGCCCGCTGGCGCGAGAAGATGGAAGGCGACCCGAGCCGCTCGCGCCTCTACAAGGACATGGGCACCGGCCTGGCCGGTCCCGGCATCGAGTTCTACCTGCCGCTGTTCTTCGACGAGACGGCGACGGTGTTCGACTACCTCGGCGCCGCGGCCGAACTGGTGCTGCACGGCGAGGTCGATGCAGCGCTGAACAAGTTCTGGGGCGAGACGCGCGAGCGCCACCGCTTCCTGCAGCACGACCCCGAGCGGCCGATCCTGCCGCCGCAGGAGATCTACCTGCCGCCCGACGCCTTCTTCGCGCGCTGCAACGACCATGCGCAGCTGTCGCTGCGCGGCAGCGACCCGCTCGAATGGGTGCGCCCGCTGCCCGATCTGGCCGTCGAGCGCGGCACGCCCGACCCGCTGCGCAAGCTGGAGCAGCACCTCGCGAAGCAGGGCACCGACAGCGCCGGCCCGCGCGTGCTGCTCGTCGCCGAGAGCGAGGGCCGCCGCGAGAGCCTGCTGGAGCTGCTGCGCGACCACCAGCTGGAGCCGCCGACGGTCGCTTCGCTCGCGGACTTCGAGGCCGGCGATCACCGCTACGCGATCACCGTCGCGCCGCTGGCGAGCGGCTTCTTCTGGGTCCGTGGGTCGGGAACGCCCGGCATCCAGTTCGTCACCGAGACCGAGCTGTTCGACGCCGCACCCACGGTACGGCGCCGCCGCAAGCAGGAGCAGACCAGCGATGTCGACGCGCTGATCAAGGACCTGTCGGAGCTCAAGGTCGGCGACCCGGTGGTGCATGCCAACCACGGCATCGGCCGCTACGTGGGGCTGGTCAACATCGACCTGGGCGACGGGCCGAGCGAGTTCCTGCACCTCGAGTACGCCGACAAGGCGACGCTTTACGTGCCGGTCGCGCAGCTGCAGCTCATCAGCCGCTACACCGGCGTCAGCGCCGAGGAGGCGCCGCTGCACCGGCTGGGTTCCGGCCAGTGGGAGAAGGCCAAGCGCAAGGCGGCCGAGCAGGTGCGCGATACCGCCGCCGAGCTGCTGAACCTGTACGCGCGCCGCGCCGCCCGTGAAGGCCATGCCTTCCGCTTCTCGCCGCAGGACTACGAGGCCTTCGCCGCCAGCTTCGGCTTCGAGGAAACGGCCGACCAGCGCGCCGCGATCCACGCGGTGATCCAGGACCTGGTCAGCCCCAAGCCGATGGACCGTCTGGTGTGCGGCGACGTCGGCTTCGGCAAGACCGAGGTGGCGCTGCGTGCCGCCTTCGTCGCGGTCACCGGCGGCAAGCAGGTGGCGCTGCTGGCGCCGACCACGCTGCTGGCCGAGCAGCACTACCAGAACATCGCCGACCGCTTCGCCAAGTGGCCGGTCAAGGTGGCCGAGATGTCGCGCTTCCGCTCGGCCAAGGAGATCAAGGCGGCGATGGCCGGACTGGCCGAGGGCACGATCGACATCGTGGTCGGCACACACAAGCTGCTGAGCCAGGACACCAAGTTCGCCAACCTCGGGCTGCTGATCATCGACGAGGAGCACCGCTTCGGCGTGCGCCACAAGGAAGCCATGAAGCGCTGCGCGCCGAGGTCGACGTGCTGACCCTCACCGCCACGCCCATCCCGCGCACCCTGGGCATGGCGCTCGAGGGCCTGCGCGACCTGAGCGTGATCGCCACCGCGCCACAGCGCCGGCTGGCCATCAAGACCTTCGTGCGCGGCGAGTCCAACGGCACCATCCGCGAGGCGGTGATGCGCGAGCTGAAGCGCGGCGGTCAGGTCTACTTCCTGCACAACGAGGTGGAGACCATCGAGAACCGCCGCCGCACGCTGGAGGAACTGCTTCCGGAAGCGCGCATCGCCGTCGCCCATGGCCAGATGCCCGAGCGCGAGCTGGAGCGGGTGATGCGCGAGTTCGTCGCGCAGAAGCACAACCTGCTGCTGTGCTCGACCATCATCGAGACGGGCATCGACGTGCCCACCGCCAACACCATCGTGATGAGCCGCGCCGACAAGTTCGGCCTGGCACAGCTGCACCAGCTGCGCGGGCGCGTCGGCCGCTCGCACCACCAGGCCTATGCCTACCTGCTGGTGCCCGATGTGGAAGGCCTCACCAAGCAGGCCGCGCAGCGCCTGCAGGCGATCCAGGACATGGAGGAGCTGGGCTCGGGCTTCTACCTCGCGATGCACGACCTGGAGATCCGCGGTGCCGGCGAGGTGCTGGGCGAGAACCAGAGCGGCAACATGATGGAGGTCGGCTTCCAGCTCTACAACGAGATGCTGGCCACCGCGGTGCGCGAGATGAAGGCCGGCCGCGAGCCCGACCTGCTGAACCCGGTGAACGTGGCCACCGACGTCAACCTGCACGCGCCGGCGCTGCTGCCCGACGCCTATTGCGGCGACGTGCATGTGCGCCTGTCGCTCTACAAGCGGCTGGCCAGCGCCGACCGGCTGGACAAGATCGACACCATGCTCGAGGAAATCGTCGACCGCTTCGGCAAGCTGCCGCCGCAGGCGCAGACGCTGTTCGACGTGCACCGCCTGCGCGTGCAGGCGCGCGCCTACGGTGTGCTCAAGATCGACGCCGGCCCGCAGGCCATGAGCATCGGCTTCCGGCCCGACGCGCCGGTCGACGCGCTGCGCATCATCGAGCTGGTGCAGAAGAACCGGCACATCAAGCTGGCCGGCAACGACAAGCTGCGCATCGAGAAGGCATTGCCCGATCCGATGGCCCGCGCCCAGTTCATCCGCGACGTGCTGCGCTCGCTCGGCACGCCCACCCCCGCCCTTTCCGCATGAGCATGACGCCACCGACCGAGTTCGCCCCGGGATTGACCGTGCGGGGCATCGCGCCGCCGATGAAGCTGCCGGACTTCGGCCTGATCGCCTTCGACATGGACTCGACGCTGATCAACATCGAGTGCGTCGACGAGATCGCCGACGCGGCCGGCCGCAAGGCCGAGGTCGCGGCCATCACCGAGGCCGCGATGCGCGGCGAGATCGCCGACTACAAGGACAGCCTGCGACGGCGCGTGGCACTGCTGAAGGGCGTGCCGGTGACGGCGATGCAGCAGGTGCTCTCCCAGCGCCTGCAGCTCAACCCCGGCGCCGAGACGCTGGTGCGCGCCTGCCGGGCCGCGGGCCTGAGGACGCTGCTGGTCTCGGGCGGCTTCACCTTCTTCAGCGACCACGTGCGCGACCGGCTGGGCCTCGACTTCACCCGCAGCAACGTGCTCGAGGTGGCCGAGGGCGCCCTCACCGGCCGGATGGTCGACCAGGACTGGGGCGACATCTGCGATGGCGAGGAGAAGCGGAAGATGCTGCTCGCCACCTGTGCGCAGCTGGGCATCGCGCCCTCGCGCGCGATCGCCATGGGCGACGGCGCCAACGACCTGCCGATGATGGGCGCTGCCGGCCTGTCGGTGGCCTACCACGCGAAGCCCGCGGTGCGGGCGCAGGCGATGGTATCGATCGAGCAGGGCGGGCTGGACCGTCTGCTCGAGGTGATGTCGCCGCACTGAGCGCTGCCCTGTCCCGGGGCAGGCCGGATCGCTCCGGCAGGAATGGTTTGTGCATAGCAGCAATCCATTACCAACCCCGGAGGGCCCCGCCATGCTCGATCGCACCGCCACGAAGTTCTCCCACGTCAAGCCGACCGACACCCACTTCCGCAGCGACGGCTTGCGCGATTTCTTCCTCTACCGCGATCTGGGCATCGCCGAGGCCACCAACGGCAAGGTGATCGCGCAGCTGGTGATCGCGAACAATGCACCGGAGAAAGGCACGGGGTGGCACCGCCATGAGGCGGAGTTCCACATCGTGATCATGCTCCGGGGCTGGGCGAAGTTCATGTACGAGGATCAGGAGACGCTGGTCTCTGCCGGCGACTGCGTGCACCAGCGCCCGGGCGTCCGCCACTTCCTGTTCGACTACTCGCCCGACATGGAGTACCTGGAAGTGGTCGGCCCGGCCGACTTCAAGACCATCGACGTCGATCCGGTCTGCGATATCCCGGCGCCCAAGGCCTGGTTCTGAGAACGCCGGGCCCGTTTCCGTCCCCCGCCAGGGCGGGAGCGGGCCGGCGGTGACGGCGGGCGGTCAGAACTCGACTTCGAGTTCCTCCATCGACTCCGGCTCGGTCTTCGCGGCCGCGATCCATTCCTGCATCTCGGGCATCGACATCACCCGCAGGCAGTACTCGATGCAGGCGCGGTCGCTGATGCGCACGTCGTAGGTCTTGAGCCGCGTGACCACCGGCGCGTACATCGCATCGGCCATCGTGCGGTGCTCACCGAACAGCCATGGACCGCCGTAGCGCTTCAGGCAGTCCGACCAGATCTCGACCACGCGCTCGATGTCCGACTGCGCCCGGCTCCACACCTTGTAGCCCGGGAAACTGCCCTTCAGGTTCATCGGCAGCGCCGAGCGCAGCGAGCTGAAGCCCGAGTGCATCTCGCCGCAGACGGCCCGGCAGTGCGCGCGCGCCGCACGATCGGCCGGCAGCAGCCCGGCCTTGGGCTTGATCTCGTGCAGGTACTCGGCGATCGCCAGCGTGTCCCACACGTCGACCTTGTCGTGGCGCAGCCGCGGCACCAGGATCGAAGGCGCCAGCAGCAGGATCTCGGCCTTCACGCCCGGATCGTCGGGCGGCAGGACGTGCTCGCTGAAGTCCAGCCCCGCGAAGCGCGCGAGCAGCCAGCCGCGCAGGGACCACGACGAATAGTTCTTGCTGCTGATCGTGAGCGTGGCCTTGGCCATGGTGCATCCGTCCTCCAGGTGCACTCCCTCCCGCAATCGCTGTGCCAGCCTGGGGCGGCGACTCCGCATGGCCTGCAACTTGCCTGCGGTGCCTTGCATGACCCCGCCTGTCGACGGGGGATGAGGCAGCCCATGATGTACCAGGCCTACCAGAACCACACCGATCTGCTGGCGCCGCTCCAGACGGCGGCCAGTACCGCAGCGAGCTACCTCAGCCACGAGTGGTTCGTCCTGAAGCAGCTGCCGGCGGTGCGCAAGCTGGCTGCCGCCTGCGAGGTGTTCTCGCTCGCCAGGCTGACGCACCAGCGGCCCGAGTTCCGCATCAGCTCCGTGCGGGTCGGCGAGCGCGAGCTGAAGGTGCGCGAGGAGGTGGTGACCAGCACGCCCTTCGCCACCCTGCTGCGCTTCGTGCGCGAGGACGCTCCGGCCGACCAGCCGCGCGTGCTGATCGCCGCGCCGCTGTCGGGCCACTTCGCCACGCTGCTGCGCGACACGGTGCGCACGATGATGGCCGACCACGACGTCTACATCACCGACTGGCACAACGCCCGCCATGTGCCGCTGGCCGAGGGGCCGTTCGGCCTGGACGAGTACATCGACCACCTGATCCTGTTCCTGGAGACCATGGGCCCCGGCTCGCACCTGATGGCGATCTGCCAGCCTGCGTGCCGGCGCTGGCCGCGGTGGCGCTGATGAGCGAGGACGACAACCCGGCGCAGCCGCGCAGCATGTCGCTGATGGCCGGCCCGATCGACTGCCGCATCAACCCGACCGAGGTGAACAAGCTCGCGACCAGCAAGCCGATCGAGTGGTTCGAGAAGAACCTGGTGCACGACGTGCCGCTGCGCTATGCCGGCGCGATGCGGCGCGTGTACCCCGGCTTCCTGCAGCTCACCGCCTTCATGAGCATGAACCCGGACCGGCACCGCAAGGCCTTCGCCGACCTGTACCACCACATCGCCACCGGCGACATCGAGAAGGCCGAGGCCACGCGGCAGTTCTACGAGGAGTACTTCGCGGTCAACGACCTGGCCGCCGAGTTCTATCTGGAGACCGTGAAACTGGTGTTCCAGGACTACGCGCTGGCGCAGGGCGAACTGAACTACCGCGGCCGCACCGTCGACACCCGGGCGATCCGCCGCACCGCGCTCTTCACCGTCGAGGGCGAGCGCGACGACATCTGCTCGATCGGCCAGACCGTCGCCGCGCACGACCTGTGCGGTGGCCTCGCCCCCTTCCGCAAGACCCACCACGTGCAGCTCGGCGTGGGCCACTACGGCGTGTTCAGCGGCCGGCGCTGGCAGCAGCAGATCTACCCACGGGTGCGCGAGCTGATCCACGTGAGCCAGTGACGGCCCGTTGCGGGCCTGCGGCGCCGCAGCCCGGGCTTCGCCGCTAGACTGATCCTCCATGAAGAGGATGAAGATCGATTTCGTGTCCGATGTGGTCTGCCCCTGGTGCGCCATCGGCCTGAACGCGCTGGAGCAGGCCATCCAGCGCCTGGACGGCGAGCTGTCCGTCGAGCTGCACGTCCAGCCCTTCGAGCTGAACCCGCAGATGCCGCCCGAAGGCGAAGAGATCGTGGCCCACCTCACGCGCAAGTACGGCATCACGCCGGAGGACTGCGCGCGCAACACCGAGATGATCCGCGTGCGCGGTGAGACCGTGGGCTTCCGCTTCGGCCGCCGAAGCCGCACCTGCAACACCTTCGACGCCCACCGGCTGCTGCACTGGGCCGGCCTCGAAGGCCGCCAGCGCGAACTGAAGCACGCGCTGCTGCGCGCCTATTTCACCGACGGCGAGAACGTCGCCGACCCCGGCCTGCTGGTGCGCGTGGCGGGCGAGGCGGGGCTCGACCCGCAGCGCGCGCAGGCTCTGCTGGCGTCGGACGAGTTTGCCGCCGAGGTGCGCGAACAGGAGCAGCTCTGGCTCGACCGCGGCATCCATTCGGTGCCCTCGATCGTCATCGACGGCCGGCACCTGGTTCAAGGCGGCCAGCCGGTCGAGGTGTTCGAGCAGGTATTGCGGGAGCTGGCCGGGCGGGCGTGAACGGCCCGTCGTCCGGCACCGACTCACCATCCGCGCCGGCACTCGTTCAGCGCGGCACCGCTTCCAGGATCCGACCGGCCAGCGCGTCGTAGTCGCCGCCGAAGTGGTGCCCGCCCGGCAGCGCCAGCGCGCGCACGTGCTTCGGTGCGAGCTGGGGGCACAGCGAATCGCGCTCGTCGCTGCCGTGGATGCACAGCGTGCCCGCGGCCGACAGCTTCTGGGCCTCGGGGGCGATCGGGCGGTCGCCGCTGGCGCCGATCCAGTGGGTCACGTGGAACTCGAACGCCGCCTTCTGGCCCAGGCCGAGCAGCGCCGTCAGTTGCACGCTGGCGCGCGTGCGGGCCGGCAGTCGGTTGATCGCGAAGGGCAGCACGTCGGCGCCCTGCGAGTAGCCGATCAGCAGCACCTCGCTGCGCTGCCAGCGTGCGGCGTAGTAGCGGATCAGACGGTCGAGGTCGGCGGCCAGGCCCTCGGGCGTGCGCGCGCTCCAGAAGTAGCGCAGCGAATCGAAACCGGCCACCGGCACGCCCTGCTTCGCCAGCGCGGCGGCGATGCTCTTGTCGATCCCGGCCCAGCCGCCGTCCCCCGACAACAGCACCGCGAAGCGCCGAGCGTTGCCCGCATCGCTGCCGGCCGCCGCCGTCGCCGGCACCTCGACGATCGGCAGGTCGGCCAGCTGGGCCGGTGGCGCGCCGAGCGACACGCGGTGGGTGGCCAGGCGCGCATAGGCC
>NZ_AZSN01000151.1:0-8513 GCF_000576225.1 Methylibium sp. T29-B
GCCGGCCGCCCCCGCCCGCCGCCCCCTGAACCGGGGGGAACCCCCCTTCACGGGGTTGATGGCGCAAGGGTACGGCGGTACTTTTGTGCTGTGCAGCAATTTCTTGCCCCGCTCGATCCCGAGCCGAACTTCGGTCACCCATGAACGTGTTCCTCAAGCCCCTGCTCGCCACGCTCACCCTGGCCGCCATCGCCTACGGCAGCCAGGCCCAGACCCGCCCCGGGGCCGCGGAGCATCCGGTGGCCCGGTCGACGCCGGCGATCGCCGCGCCCGTCGCCGCCCGTGCCGTGACGCCCGAAGCCGATGCGGGCAGCGTGGCCGAGCCCAACACGGTCGCACTGATCCTGGCCGCGCTCGCGTCGTCGGTCTGGTCTCGCGCCGGCGCTTCGGCGGCTGAACGGCCCCGCTAGCGATCGGGCGCCGCCGCGTCCTCGCGTTCGAGCACCCACGACTGCAGGCGCCCGCGCTCGAGCTGCAGGCGTACGCTGGCGCCGCCAGCGTCACGCCAGCGAAAGGCCTCGTCGGCCGGGTCGCCGATCACCACCCCCAGACTGCCGGTCAGCGGCAGGATCTCCAGCATCGTCAGGCCCGGCCGCAGCCTGGCGTTGAGCATCACGCGCTGCCGACCTGACCGATCGGCCCGCTGCCAGCCTGGCGCATCACGCGCATCGCGCGGCTGAACTGCAGCAGCAGCCAGAACACGATCGCCGTCGCCGCCAGGGCCAGCCCCGGCCAGCCATAGCCCCAGTAGCCCACCACCAGGCCCGCGGCGGCCAGGCACCAGCCCATCCCGGGTCGGTTCAACATGCCGGCCCCTCGTGCGCGGGCGGTCCGCCATAGGCGCGCTCGACCCGCGCGATCCGCAATTCGTAGTGCGTGTACCAGCCTGCCGGCCACGCTCGCGCGCCACGCTGTGCTCGGCGTGTGCCTTCCATGCAGCGATGTCGGCCAGGCTGCGCCAGTAGGACACGGTGATGCCGAAGCCCTCGACGTCGCGCGCGCTTTCCACCCCCAGGAATCCCGGCTGCGTGGCGGCGACCTCGACCATGCGGCCGGCCATCGCGTCGTAGCCGTCGTCGCTGTCCAGGACAGCCGGCGCGCGTCGGCTGCTGAAGACCACCGCGTAGTAGGGCGGCGCGGGCAGGTCCGCGAAGGTCGCATCGCTCATGACAGCTCCCGCAGCACGTCGATCGCCTGCTCGACGCGCTCGACGGCGTGGATCCGCAGGCCCTCGATCGGCTTCTTCGGTGCATTGGCCTTCGGCAGCACCGCGACACTGAACCCCAGCTTGGCCGCCTCCTTCAGGCGCTCCTGGCCGCGCGGCGCAGGTCGCACCTCGCCGGCCAGACCGACCTCGCCGAAGGCGATGAAGCCGCGCGGCAGCGGCCGCCCGCGCAGCGAGCTCTGGATCGCCAGCATCACCGCCAGGTCGGCCGCCGGCTCGCTGATGCGCACGCCGCCGACCGCGTTGACGAACACGTCCTGGTCCATGCAGGCGATGCCGGCATGACGGTGCAGCACCGCGAGCAGCATCGCCAGTCGGTCGCGCTCCAGGCCGACCGACAGGCGCCGCGGACTGGGCCCGCCGCTGTCGACCAGCGCCTGGATCTCCACCAGCAGCGGGCGGGTGCCTTCGAGCGTGACCATCACGCAGGAGCCCGGGACCGGTTCGCCGTGGGTCGAGAGGAAGATCGCGCTCGGGTTGGCCACGCCCTTGAGGCCGCGCTCGGTCATCGCGAACACACCGATCTCGTTGACCGCGCCGTAGCGGTTCTTGATGGCCCGCACGAGACGGAAGCTGCTGTGCGTGTCGCCCTCGAAGTACAGCACGGTATCGACGATGTGCTCCAGCACGCGCGGCCCGGCCAGCGCACCCTCCTTCGTCACGTGGCCGACCAGAACGATGCTGGTGCCGCTGGACTTGGCGGTGCGCGTGAGCTGGGCGGCGCACTCGCGCACCTGGGCCACCGAGCCCGGGGCCGACGTGAGCTGGTCCGAATAGACGGTCTGGATCGAGTCGATCACGCAGAAGGCCGGCTGCTCGGCGTCGATCGTGGCCTGGATCTTCTCGAGGTGGATCTCGGCCAGCACCCGCACGCGGCTGCCGTCCAGGCCGAGCCGGCGCGAGCGCAGCGCGAGCTGCGCGCCGCTCTCCTCGCCGCTGACGTACAGCACCCTCATCTGCGCCGACAGCGCGTCGACCGCCTGCAGCAGCAGCGTCGACTTGCCGATGCCCGGGTCGCCGCCGATCAGCACCACGCCGCCGGCGACGATGCCGCCGCCGAGCACGCGATCGAGTTCCTCGATGCCGGTGGGCGTGCGCGCGACGTCGGCCGCGTCGATCTCGCTGAGCGTGGCCACGGGCTGGCTGCGCGCCAGCGACTGGAAGCGATGCCGCGTGGCCGCGGCCGGCTCGGCGACAGTCTCCTCCAGCGTGTTCCAGGCCCCGCAGGCCGGACACTTGCCCAGCCACTTGGGGCTCGTGCCGCCGCATTCGCTGCAGGTGTAGTTCGTCTTGTCCTTGGCCATTCGCCGCATTGTGGCGCGGCCCGCCGGGCTACCCGAGCCGCCGGACTCAGTCGATCGCGCGGCGGCGCAGTGCCTTGATCTGCCGTCGCGCGCCTTGCTCTCCAGCCGCCGCTGCTTCGAGCCGAAGGTCGGCTTCGTCGCGATCCGCTTGCGCGGCGGCGTCGCCACGCTGGCCACCAGTTCCAGCAGGCGCTGCAGCGCGTCCTCGCGGTTGCGCGCCTGGGTGCGCTGCTCCTGCGCCTTGATGACGATCACGCCGTCGCTGCTGAGCCGTTGGTCGTTGAGCGCCAGCAGGCGCGCCCTGTGTGCCGGGGGCAGCGACGAGGCGGGCACGTCGAAGCGCAGGTGGATCGCGCTCGACACCTTGTTGACGTTCTGGCCGCCGGCGCCCTGGGCGCGCACCGCGGTGCACTCGGCCTCGCGCGCCAGCAGCGCGGCCAGCGCCTCCCGGTTCACGCCGGGCCGCCCTTGATGTCGCGCAGCCGAGCGTCGAGCTCGCGGCGCAGCGCCTTGCGCTGCAGGGCCTCGCTGTGGCGGCGCGTCTCGTCGGGCGTGGCGGCTGCAGCGGCGGCACCGCGGTGGGCTTGCCGGCATCGTCCACCGCCACCATCGTGAAGAAGCAGCTGTTGGCGTGGCGCACGACCTGCGTGCGGATGTTCTCGGCCACCACCTTGATGCCGATCTCCATCGACGAGCTGCCGGTCAGGTTGACCGACGCAAGGAAGGTGACCAGTTCGCCGACGTGGATCGCCTCGCGGAACACCACCTGATCGACCGACACGGTGACCACGTAGCGGCCCGCGTAGCGGCTCGCGCAGGCATAGGCCACCTGATCGAGCAGCTTCAGGATCGTGCCGCCGTGGACATTGCCAGAGAAATTGGCCATGTCCGGCGTCATCAGCACGCTCATCATGAGCTGGTGCAGCGGCCGATCGCTCATCAGTGGGCCGCCCAGGTGTGAGGCAGGGCCGGCAGCGGCGGCGGTGCCGGCAGTTCGGGCAATGCAGCGCGTACCTGCTGGCAGTGCAGGAGGTGGCGGTCGCACAGGCGCTTGAACATCCAGCCCGACAGCGCAGCCGACGCCACCTGGCCGGCCACCGGCGCGAACTTGGCGGCCTGCTGCACGCCCAGACGGACCCCGAGCCCGCGCAGCGCACTGATCAGCACGCCCTGCGTCAGCGCTCGGCCGATCAGGTAGCTGCCGACCTCCATCGCCAGGTCGTCGACCCGGTTGCGCAACGGCGCCGGCAGGCGCGCCACCTGGTCGGGCCCGAGCCCGTGCGCCACGCTGATCTGCCCGAGCGTGGACGCCAGCAACTGGCCGTTGACGAACAGATCGGCGCCCGGCACCGGCAGCACCGACACGCCGGCGGCCTTCAGCGCCTGCCGCCGCACGAGGCGGCGGCAGTGCCGCTCCAGGGCGGGATCGGCGGACACCGCGCGGCCTCTGCGCTCAGGCCTTGGAAGCGTTCAGCTTGCCGACGATGAACAGCAGCACCACCGCGCCCAGCACCGAGGCGATCCAGCCTGCCGGCTCGCCGACCGCATACCAACCCAGCGACTGACCCACGAAGCCGGCGAGGAACGACCCAGCGATGCCGAGCACGCAGGTCAGGATCCAGCCCATCTTCTGCTCGCCCGGCATCACGAAACGCGCCAGCGCGCCGACGATCAGACCGACGATCAGGGTGGTAATGATGCCCATGGCGAAAGTCTCCCGGGAGAGGCAGTTGAAGAAACGGCCGATATTGGCACAACCGATGCCGAAGTGGATGACGGGCCCGCGCACCCGGTCAGCGCCCGAAACGCAGCGCTGCGGCGCAGCCGGCCCCGGCCGCGACGGCGGACACGAAGCTCCCCCAGGCGATATCAGTCAGCGTGACCTGCCATGACCAGCCGCGCAGCGTGGCCAGGTTGGTGAGGTCGTAGGTCATGTAGGCGAAGAAGCCGAACAGCGCGCCCAGCATCAGCGCGCGCGTCACGGACTCCGCCGCGAGCGCCGGGACCACGGCGAACACGACCACACCGACGATGTACAGCAGATAGAAACATGCCGCGACACCGAAGCGCACCTGCTCCGCCATCAGGGGGCCGATCTGCCCGCGATAGAAGTCCTTGGCGACCGCCCCGAGCCACAGCGCGTCCAGCACGGCGAGCACCGCGAGTGCGGCGACATAGGCGACGAAGTAGCGTGGCATCGGCGGGCCCCTGATGAACGTGGGACCGATGTTGCCTGGGGCTCGGGGCCGCTGCTGTAGGACGGCGCCGCGGCTGCATGCCGGGTCAGCCGGCGGCGTCCAGCCGCACCGGTACGCGCGCGGCCAGCGCGCACATCGGTTCGTAACCCACGGTGCCGGCCGCGTGGGCGACCTCATCGATCGGCAGCACCGCGCCGGACGACGCCCGACCCCACAGCGTCACCTCGCTGCCGCGCGCGGCCTGGGGCAGCCCGCCCAGGTCGACGGTCACCATGTCCATCGACACCCGCCCGACCAGCCGCGTGCGCACGCCATCGACCAGCACCGGCGTGCCGCTCGGCGCGTGACGCGGGTAGCCGTCCGCATAGCCACAGGCCACCACGCCGATGCGCATCGGCGCCTCGGCGGTGAAGCGGCTGCCATAGCCCACCGTGTCGCCGGCCTGCAGATCCTGCGTGCCGATCAGTCGCGCGCGCAGCGTCATCGTCGGCTGCAGGTCCCAGTGGGCGATGTCGTGCGAGGGGAAATCGGGCGCGGAGCCATACAGCATGATGCCGGCGCGCACCCAGTCGGCACGCACCGCAGCGTCGGCGCCGTGGCGCAGCGTGGCCGCGCTGTTGCAGAGGCTGCGTTCGCCCGGCAGGTCGCGCGTGGCGTCGTCGAAGACCTGCATCGCCGCGGCGATGCCGCGGCCGCCGTCGGCGTCCGAGAAGTGACTCATCAGCGAGATCTCGTCGACCTGCGGCAGCGCATGGAGCCGCGTCCACGCCGCGCGGAACGCCGCGGGCCGGAAGCCCAGCCGGTTCATGCCGCTGTTCATCTTCAGGAACACCCGGTGCGGCTGGTGGGTCTTGTGCATCGCCAGCCAGTCGATCTGCGCCTCGCAGTGCACCGTGTGCCAGAGGTTCAGGCGTGAGCAAAGCTCCAGGTCGCGCGGCTCGAACACGCCCTCGAGCAGCAGGATCGGGCCGCGCCACCCCAGGTCGCGCAGTTGCTGCGCCTCGGCCAGATCGAGCAGCGCGAAGCCGTCGGCCGCACGGAGCGCCTCGAAGACACGCGCGATGCCGTGGCCGTAGGCATGGGCCTTGACCACCGCCCACACCCGCGCGTCGGGAACGGCCGCTCTGGCGCGGGCCAGGTTGTGCGTCAGGGCCTCGGCGTGGATCAGGGCTTCGATGGGGCGCGGCATGTCGCAAGTGTGCATGCGCCGAAGCGGCGGCAGGGCCGCACGCAGGCAAATTCAAGGTACATCAGCCGTCCTGATACCCCGGTGCGGCACCCGGAGACTGCCAGGACCGCGTGCTATAACCCGCGCCGCAGGGAGACAGTTTGGCACCGGTCGATCCCGGATGCCGCAGCCGACGAGCGGATGAAAAAAGGTTTCTACACCATCATGTCGGCGCAGTTCTTCAGCTCGCTGGCCGACAACGCCCTGTTTGTCGCGGCCGTCGAGTTGTTGAGGACCTCCGGTCAGCCCGAGTGGCAGCGCGCCGCGCTGGTGCCGATGTTCGCCCTGTTCTACGTGGTGCTGGCGCCCTTCGTCGGCGCGTTCGCCGATGCGGTGCCCAAGGGCAAGGTGATGTTCATCTCGAACACCATCAAGGTCGTCGGCTGCCTGATGATGCTGTTCGGCTCGCACCCGCTGGTGGCGTTCGCGGTGGTCGGGCTGGGCGCCGCAGCCTATTCACCGGCCAAGTACGGCATCCTGACCGAGCTGCTGCCGCCCTCGCAGCTGGTCAAGGCCAACGGCTGGATCGAAGGCCTGACGATCGGCTCCATCATCCTCGGCGTGCTGCTCGGCGGACAGCTGGTGGGTCGCGCGGTCGCGCCCACGCTGCTGGCGATCGACCTGCCGCTGGTCGACACCGGCATCGACACCGCGCCCGAGGCCGCCATCGCCGCGCTCACCTCGCTCTACGTCGTGGCCGCCGTGTTCAATCTCTACATCCCGCGCACGCAAGCGCCGCTGCAGCCGGTCGCGCACAGCGTCGTCGCGCTGGTGCGCGACTTCTCGGCCTGCAATGCGCGGCTGTGGAACGACAAGCTGGGCCAGATCTCGCTGGCGACCACCACCCTGTTCTGGGGCGTCTCGGGCAACCTGCGCTACATCGTGCTGGCCTGGGCCGCCGCGGCGCTGGGCTACGGCACCACGCAGGCTTCGTCGCTGGTCGGGGTGGTGGCGATCGGCACGGCGATCGGTGCCGTGCTGGCCTCGGTGCGCATGCGGCTCGACCAGGCCACGCTCGTGATCCCGCTGGGCATCGCGATGGGCGTGCTGGTGATCGGCATGAACTTCATCTCCAACGTGTGGGTGGCAGCGCCCTTCCTGGTGCTGCTGGGCGGCCTGGGCGGCTTCCTCGTGGTGCCGATGAACGCGCTGCTGCAGCACCGCGGTCACAACCTGATGGGTGCGGGCCGCTCGATCGCGGTGCAGAACTTCAACGAGCAGGCCTGCATCCTCGGCCTCGGCGCCTTCTACACCGGCATGACGCGCTTCGGCCTGTCGGCCTTCGGCGCGATCACGATCTTCGGCGTGGTGGTCGCCGGCTCGATGTGGCTGATCCAGCGGTGGCACCGCAACAACTGCGTGCGCCACAAGGACGAGGTCGATCACCTGATCGCGCTGGCCCGCAGCGACCCGCAATGACGGGTGCTCCGCAGCACGCCGGCAGGCCGCCGGCCGTGCCGCTGCTGGCGGTGCTGGCGTTGATGCTCAACGCCTTCGTGTGGGGCGTGTCGTGGTGGCCGTTCCGGCAGCTCCATTCGTTCGGCCTGCACCCGCTGTGGGCGACCGCGTTGGTCTATGGCCTGGCGGTCGCGGTGATCGTGCTGCGCTGGCCGCAGGCCCCGGGCCAACTGCGGCGCACGCCGGTGCTGTGGGTGCTGGTACTGGCGGCGGGCACCACCAATGCCGCGTTCAACTGGGCGGTGACGATCGGCGACGTGGTCCGTGTGGTGCTGCTGTTCTATCTGATGCCGCTGTGGACCGCCCTGCTCGCACGCCTGCTGCTGCAGGAGCGGCTCACGCGCTGGGCGCTGTTCCGCGTGCTGCTGGCGCTGGCCGGTGCGGCGATCGTGCTGAAGCCCGCCGGCGCCGGCTGGCCGCTGCCGTCGAGTCTGGCGGACCTGCTGGGCATCGTCGGCGGCTTCAGCTTCGCGCTCAACAACGTGATGCTGCGGCGCGAGTCGCGGCGGCCGCCGGAGGGCCGGGCGCTGGCGATGTTCCTCGGCGGCGTGCTGGTCGCCGGCGCGCTGGCGCTGAGCCTGAGCACGGCCGGCAGCGTGGCCTGGCCGCCGGCACCGCAGCGTTCTGGCTGCTGCCGCTGGCGATGCTGGCACTGGCCTTTCTGGCCGCCAACCTGGCGTTGCAGTACGGCGCGGCCCGGCTGCGGGCGAACGTGACCTCGGTGGTGATGCTCACCGAGATCGTGTTCGCCTCGGTCTCGGCGGTGCTGCTCGGCGACCAGGTGCCGAGCCCGCAGCTGCTCATCGGCGGTGCCCTCATCCTCGCCGCCGCGCTGCTGTCGGCGCTGGAGCCGGAGCCGGCGCACCCATAGCGCCGGCCAGCCGCGTGCGAGCCGTCACAAGACGGGGCCGCGGCGTTGCACTTTGTCATGCCTCGCCGCCAGCGCCGCGGGCATGCTCGACGCCATGCATGCCAAGCCCCGTCCCGCCGGCGCGCCGCCGCCCCGCTACCGCCTCCTCGCCCTGGGGCTGCTGTTGGCCCTGGGTGCCTGCGGTGGGGGCGGTGGCAGCGAGGATGTCGCCGCCGCGCCCGGCGGCGCC
>NZ_AZSN01000152.1:0-8465 GCF_000576225.1 Methylibium sp. T29-B
GCCGCCGAGCGGGGCCGCAGCGGGCGCGAGGGCTGGTGCTCGGCACGATGTTCGCGATGCTGGCGCTGGCAACGCTGCTGCGCATCGGCGCGGTACTGGCCGGCGTGCAGGCCGATGCCGCGCGGGCCGCTGCGCTGGCCTGGATGCCCGCCGCGCTGTGGGGCATCGGAGGCGTGCTCGTTGCGCTGCTCGCGCGCCGCAGCGCGCGGCCGGACTGAGTGGCCTATTTGCCCCAGGAGTCCTTCAGGCCAGTGATGCGGTTGAAGACGGGTTGGCCCGTCCGGTGGGCCTTCGAGTCGGCGACGAAGTAGCCGTGTCGCTCGAACTGCAGACGTGACTCGGGCATCACCCGACCGACCGATGCCTCGACGTAGCCGGCCACCACGCGCCGGCTGTCCGGATTCAGCACCGTCAGGAAGTCGCGCCCGCCGGCGTCGGGTTGCGCCTCGGTGAACAGGCGGTCGTAGAGCCGCAGCTCGGCCGGCACCGCCTCGTGCACGCCCACCCAGGTGATCGTGCCCTTGACCTTCACCGCGTCGGCGCCGGGCGTGCCGCTCTTGGTGTCCGGCACCACCGTGGCGAGCACCGCGACGATGCGGCCGTCGGCGTCCTTCTCGCAACCGGAGCACTCCACCACCACGCCGTACTTCAGCCGCACCTTGTTGCCGGGGAATAGGCGGAAGAATCCCTTCGGCGGCTGCTCGGCGAAGTCGCCGCGCTCGATCCAGACCTCGGGGCCGAGCGTGAACTCGCGCGAGCCCAGCTCGGGCAGGTGAGGGTGGGCCGGCGCGTGGCAGGGCTCCAGGTGGTCGGCGCTGCCGAACACCTCGGCCCAGTTCGTGAGCTTGAGCTTCAACGGATCGAGGACAGCCATCGCGCGCGGCGCCTTGCCTTCCAGGTCGTCGCGCAGTGCGGCGTCGAGCGTGGCGTAGTCGATCCAGCTGTAGTCTTTGCTGACGCCGATGCGCTCGCAGAACAGCTGAATGCTCTCGGGCGTGTAGCCGCGCCGGCGCAGTCCGACGAGGGTGGGCATGCGCGGGTCGTCCCAGCCGTCAACGTGGCCCTCGTCCACCAGTTGCTTGAGCTTGCGCTTGCTGGTGACCACGTAGGTCAGGTTGAGCCGCGCGAATTCGTGCTGGTGCGGCCGCGGCTGCGCCAGCAGGCCCAGCGTGCACAGCGTGTCGAGCAGCCAGTCGTAGAACGGGCGCTGGTCCTCGAACTCCAGTGTGCAGATGCTGTGGGTGATGCCCTCCAGCGCGTCCTCGATCGGGTGCGCGTACGTGTACATCGGGTAGATGCACCAGGTGTCGCCGGTGTTATGGTGCGTCGCGCGCTTGATGCGGTAGATGGCCGGGTCGCGCAGGTTGATGTTGGGCGAGGCCATGTCGATGCGCGCGCGCAGCACCGCGGCGCCGTCGGCGAGCTGGCCGTCGCGCATGGCCCGAAAGCGCGCCAGGTTCTCGGCCGGCGTTCGGCTGCGGAACGGGCTGTCGGTGCCGGGCGTGTTGAAGTCGCCGCGCGTGGCGCGCATCTGCTCCGCGCTCTGCTCGTCCACGTAGGCGAAGCCCGCGGTGACCAGGGCCTCGGCGGCGCGGTACATGAAGTCGAAATAGTCGCTGGCGTAGTACAGGTGCTCCACCGGCGTCTCGGGGTGGGCGGGATCGCGCCCCTGCCAGTCGAAGCCGAGCCACTTGACGGCGTCGACGATGGCGTCGACGTACTCCTGCTCTTCCTTCTCGGGATTGGTGTCGTCGAAACGCAGGTGGCACACACCGCCGTAATCGCGCGCCAGCCCGAAATTCAGGCAGATGCTCTTCGCGTGGCCCACGTGCAGGTAACCGTTGGGCTCGGGCGGGAAACGGGTACGGATCTTCGCGGCGTCGAGCGGTGCGCCGGCGTGGTGGGCGGCGTCGCCGGGCGATCCGGCGTGGCGGCGACCGGCGTAGGTGCCGGCTTCCAGGTCGCGCTCGATGATGCCGCGCAGGAAATTGCCGGGGCGGTGCGGCTCGGCGGAGGCGTCGCCCGGGCCGGGCTTCTTGGGAGCGTGGTTCATGGCGGGCGGGAAAGGGAAGCGGTCATTCTAAGGAGCGCCCTCGTGCCGGCGCCGGAGCGTTGCATTCACAAAACTTCACCCGTTTTCTTGCATCTGGATACGGATCGCTGTGAACCTGACCAGGGGCTGACCCGTTCTTAGCAGCAAGGACATGAAAACCTTCCCCTTGGAAGCGTCCTGACAAGGAGACCGTATGAAGCAAGCGATCCGCAAGACCCTGGCCGTCGCCGCACTCGGCCTCGCCGGGCTGGCCGCCACCGGTGCGGCGCATGCCGGCGGCGTGAACTGGCACATCGGCATCAACCTGCCGGGCATCTTCTATCCGGCGCCGCCGGTGGTCTACGCACCGCCACCGGTGGTCTACGCACCGCCACCGGTCGTCTACGCCCCGCCGCCGCCGGTTTACTACCGCCCGGCGCCCATCGTCTACCAGCCGGCACCGGTCTATGTGCAACCGGCACCGCGCGGCTACTGGCGTGAGGGCCGCTGGCACGACCACGGTCGTCGAGACGGCTACCGCGATGGCTATCGCGATCGCAACGGCGACGGGCGGCCCGACCGCTACCGCTACTGAGCGACCGACCGGCCCAGCCGGTCGGTCGAGCGGCCTCCCTTAGAATTCAGGCCCATCGAGATCGTGCCATCAGGGAGTCGCGTGCCGTCCGTCCAAGTCACCCCGTCCGCTGCCGGCGCAACGCTGGAACAGTCCGCATCGGAACATGAACTGGCGGTGCTGCTGGTCGAAGCGTTGAACCTGGAGGTCGCACCGGCCGACATCGATCCGAACGCGCCGCTGTACGGCGAAGGCCTCGGCCTCGATTCGATCGACATCCTCGAAGTCGCGCTCGAGGTCTCCCGGCGCTACGGCTTCCAGTTGCGATCCGACGACGAGAACAACCAGCTGATCTTCCAGTCCCTGCGCAGTCTTGCGACGCATGTCGCGAAACACCGCAGCACCTGAGAGCCAGAGCGTCCCCATGCCGAACGGGCGCCTCAGTCTCGGGCTGCTGGCGGCAGCGGCCTACGCAGTCCTTTCCCACTGGCTGATGGTGCACGCGGCCAATCGGCCGTGGGCCATCGCGGCGCTGTTCGGTCCGCTGCTGCTGGCGGCGCTGGGCTTCGCGCTGCGGCAGCGCAACGGGCCGCTGCTCGCGGGGCTCGCGTTCGCGCTGCTCGGGCTCTATGGCATCGTCGAGCGCGGCGGCGTCGGCGACGTGAACCGGTTGTACGTGCTGCAGCACGCCGGCATCCATTTCGCGTTGTTCGTCAGCTTTGCGGCCTCGCTACGGCCGGGGCGGCTGTCACTGATCGGCGGCGTGGCGCAGCGCGTGCACGGCGGATCGCCGCTGTCGCCCGAGATGGTGCGCTACACCGGCAAGGTCACGCGCCTGTGGGCCGGTTACTTCCTCGCGATGACGTTGGCCTCGCTGTGCGTCTATGTGCTGGCACCGTGGAGCGTCTGGTCGCTGCTCGCCAACCTGGTCACGCCGGTGCTGATCGCCGCATTGTTCGTCGGTGAACACCTGCTGCGCTACCGCCTGCACCCCGAATTCGAACGCGCCACGCTGGCCGCGGCCGTGCGCGCCTACAGCCACAAGCCGGTGAACGGCGACGCCGCGGGGCGATGAGCGAGGTGGTCGCCTTGAGCACTGCCGGGCCCGCGTTGCTGCCGCTGATCGAACGCGCCGACCTCGACGCGCCGCTGGCCTGGCGCGCGGGTGTCGCTGTCAGCGCGCGCCGGTTCCTGGCCGACGTGGCGGCGCAGGCCGCATGCTTGCCGGCCGCCGGCCCGCTGGTCAACCTGTGCGGCGACCGCTATCGCTTCGCGGTCGGCCTGGGCGCAGCGCTGCTGCGCGGTCGGACCAGCCTGTTGCCGCCGAACGCGCTGCCCGACACGCTGTCGCGCCTGCGCGGGTCCTGGCCAGCGCTCGAAGCCTTGACCGACGATGAAGCGCTGGAAGTCGACGGCGTGCCGCTGCTGCGGGCGTTGACCGATGCGGAGACGCCGGGTTCGGCAACGGTGCCGCGCATCGCGGCCGACCTGGAAGCCGCCTGCCTGCTGACCTCGGGGTCCACCGGCGAGCCGCAGCCGCACGCGAAATCCTGGGGTGCAGTGGTCGCCAACATCCGGGCCGCGTCGCTGCGCCTCGCCGAGGTGCTGGAGCGCCCGTCGCTGGCCGGCCTGAACCTCGTGGCCACGGTGCCGGCGCAGCACAGCTACGGCTTCGAGTCGAGCGTGCTGCTGGCCCTGCTGGGTGGTGCGGCCTTGGACAGCGGGCGGCCGTTCTACCCGGCCGACATCGTTCAGGCGCTGGCGCGCCTGCCGCGACCGCGCGCGCTGGTCACCACGCCGTTTCACTTGAAGACGCTGCTGCTGTCCGGCGTGGCGCTGCCGTCGACCGACCTGCTGCTGTGCGCGACCGCGCCGCTGTCGCCGCAGCTCGCGCTGCAGGCCGAGCGCGCCTTCGGCGGGCCGCTGGTCGAGATCTATGGTTGCACCGAGGCCGGGCAGGTGGCGACGCGCCGCACGGTGCATGGCGAGTCGTGGCAGACCTTCGGCGCGCTGCGCGTGCACAGCGAAGGCGAGGGCGAGTCCGAGCGCTTCATCGTCGACGGCGGCCACGTGCTGCAGCCGACGCCGCTCGCCGACGTGCTGGAGCTCGAAGGCGCGCAGCGCTTCCGGCTGCTCGGGCGCGCCAACGACCTGATCCACGTGGCCGGCAAGCGCAGTTCGCTGGCGCATCTGAACTACCACCTCAACAGCATCGAGGGTGTGGTCGACGGCGCCTTCTGGCTGCCCGAGGACGTGGCCGACGGCGTGGTCCGGCCGGTGGCCTTCGTCGTGGCGCCGGGACTGAGCAGCGCGCGGATCATCGCGGCCCTGCGTGCACGGCTCGAGGCGGTGTTCGTGCCGCGCCGCGTGCTGCACGTCGATGCGCTGCCGCGCGAGGCGACCGGCAAGCTCACCAGCGGTGCGCTGGCGCAGTTCGCGCGGGCACGGCTCGACCGGCAGGCCGCACCGTGAACGAACCGGCCGTGCACCTCACGCGCCGCGTGGCGCACGACCATCCGGCGTTCGCCGGGCATTTTCCGGGGCAGCCGCTGTGGCCCGGCGTGCTGTTGCTGGCCGAAGTGATGGAGGCGTTGCAGGCCGCGCCGGCACTGGCGGCGCGCCTGGGCGAGCGGCCGACGCTGGCGCAGGCGAAGTTCCTCGCGCCGGTAGGCCCGGGCGACACGCTGGTCGTGTTGCTGTACGACGAGCCGCGCGGCCTGCGCTTCGAGCTGCGGCGCGGTGAGGTGCTGGCGGCCAGCGGCCTGCTGCTGCCGGAGGCCGCGGCATGAGCGCGGGCTCGCACACCAGCCGCCACGGCGATGCCGTCCCGGCCGACTGGACCCGCGAACCCGAGCGCAGCAACGCGACCGCGCTGCGCGTGATGAGCTGGATCGCGCTGCACTGCGGGCGACGCGTCGCACGCTGGGTGCTGCACCCCATCACGCTGTACTTCCTGCTGTTCGCGGCTGGCCCTCGGCGCCACTCGCGCCGCTACCTGGGCCGCGCACTGGGGCGTCCCGCCCGACTGGCCGATGCCTATCGGCAGGTGCATGCCTTCGCGTCGACGATCCTCGATCGCGTCTACTTCCTCAGCGGGCGCATGGACCTGTTCGATGTGCAGGTGCACGGCGAATCGCTGATCGACGCCACGCTGGCCGACGGCCGAGGTGCTTTCCTGGTGGGGGCGCACCTGGGCAGCTTCGAGGCGCTGCACGTGGTGGGCCGCACGCGCCCGGCGCTGCGCATCGCGATGGTGATGTACCCCGACAACGCCCGCCTCATCAACAGCGCGCTGGCCGCGGTGGCACCCGACTTCCGGGCCGACATCATCGCGCTCGGCCGCATGGACTCGATGCTGGCGATCCGCGACTGGCTGGACGCCGGCGGGTTGGCCGGCATGCTGGCCGACCGCTCGCTGCCCGAAGGCAGCTCGACCCGCTCGAGCAGCGTCAGCCTGCCGTTTCTCGGGCAGCCTGCGGAATTCAACGACGGCCCGTTCCGGCTCGCCGCGCTGCTGCGACGGCGCGTCGTGTTCATGACCGGGCTCTACCTGGGCGGCAACCGCTACGAGGTCCGCTTCGCGCCGCTGGCCGATTTCAGCGAGCGTGCCGGTGACCCGGCCGAGCGCGAGCGGCAGATCCGAGCGGCGCTGCAGGCCTATGCCGATCGGCTCGAGGCACTGTGCCGTGAACACCCCTACAACTGGTTCAATTTCCATGACTTCTGGCGCGAGGATGCACCCCGTCGTTGAACGACGCCGCTGCCTGCATCGCCTCGTGCAGGTGGGGGCCTGGCTGGCGCTGGGAGCGCCCGGCGTGGCGTCGGCCGCGGGGCCGGTCTTCGAGTTGCCGGAGCTGATGGCGCTGCTGGCCCGCCAACGCAGCGGCGAAGCCCGCTTCACCGAACTGCGCCATGTGCAGGGCCTGGATCAGCCGCTGGAAGCCAGCGGCACGCTCAGCTTCGCGGCGCCGGACCGCTTCTCGCGGCAGACGCTGAAGCCGCGCCCCGAATCGATGGTGGTGGAGGGCAACACGCTCACCATCCAGCGCAGCGGCCGCAGCCGCAGCTTCGCGCTCGACGCGACGCCCGAACTGGTGGCGCTGGTGGAGGCGGTGCGCGGCACGCTGACCGGCAACGCGCAGACGCTGACGCGCTATTTCCGCACCACGCTCGCTGGCAGTGCGGACAAGTGGACGCTCGACCTCGTGCCGGCCGACAGCCGGCTGGCGGGCCAGGTGCGCAGCGTGCGCATCGCCGGCCAGCAGGGCGCGCTGTACAGCATCGAGATGCTGCTGGTGGGCGGTGACCGCTCCGTGATGAGCATCGAACCGCTGCCCGCCAGCGCGTCGGCCTCGGCCCCGGTGCGGCCCTGATGCGTCCCGCCACGCCGTGGCCGCATCGGCGCGCCTGGATCGTGCTGACGCTGTGGCTCGCCGGCATGCTGGCGGGGGGCGCGCTGATTGCCCGCACCGGCTTCAGCACCGACCTGTCGGCCTTCCTTCCGGCGCGCCCCGATGCGAGGCAGCGCGTGCTGATCGAGCAATTGCAGAACGGCGTGGCGGCCCGCACGCTGCTGGTCGGCATCGACGGTGGCGATGCCGCGCAGCGGGCCCAGGCCTCGCGCACGCTGGCCGCGGCCCTGCGTGACAGCGGCCGTTTCGACCAGGTACAGAACGGCGATCGCAGCCCGGGCTCCGGCGAATGGGCCGCCGCCGGCACGTGGCTGGTCGAGCATCGCTACCAGCTCAGTCCGGCAGTGACGCCGGAGCGGTTCAGCGTCGCGGGGCTGCGGAACGCGATCGACGAGACGCTGTCGCTTCTGGGCACACCGGCCGGCAACGCGGTCAAGCCGCTGCTCGAGCGCGATCCGACCGGCGAGATGCAGCGCATCGCCGAATCGCTGATCCCGGCCAGCGCGCCGCGCAGCGAGGAGGGCGTCTGGGTCGCCCGCACCGCGCCGCGCGCCTTGCTGCTGCTCACCACGCACGCCGCCGGCGCCGATCTCGACGGCCAGGCCGACACGGTGGCGCAGGTGGAGCGGGCCTTCGCGCCGCTGGCCGCGCAGGGGCTGACGCTTCAGCTCAGCGGCGCGCCGGTGTTCGCGGTGCACAGCCGTGCGCAGATCGAGCACGAGGCCATCCAGCTGGCCCTCGTCGGCAGCCTGGTGATGGGCAGCCTGCTGCTGCTGGCGTTCGCATCGCTGCCTGCACTGGCGGTGGCGCTGCTGCCGGTGGCGACCGGCATCGTCGCCGGCATCGCGGCGGTGAGTGTCGGCTTCGGCACGGTGCACGGTTTCACGCTGGCCTTCGGCAGCACGCTGATCGGCGAGGCGGTCGATTACGCGATCTACTACCTGATCCAGGCGCGCGGGGCCGCGGCACCCGGCGGCGGCTGGCAGCGCTGGTTGAAGGACAACTGGCCCACGGTGCGGCTGGGCCTGCTCACGTCGGTGTGCGGCTTCGCGGCACTGGCGTTCTCGGGCTTTCCGGGCCTGGCGCAGCTGGGGGTGTTCTCGATGGCCGGGCTCACCGGTGCCGCACTGGCGACTCGCTTCGTGCTGCCGGTGCTGGTGCCCGACGGCGCGGCCGGGCGAGGGCTGCGTCAGTCGATGGGTCGCTGGGCCGGCGCCGTGCTGCGGCGGTTGCCGCGGCTGCGCGTGGCCTTCTTCCTGCTCGGCGCCGCGGCGTTGCTGTTGCTGGCGACGCGCAGCGAGCCGCTGTGGCGCGGAAGCCTCTCTTCGCTCAGCCCGGTGCCGCCGGCGGCGCTGGCGCTGGCCGAGCAGCTGCGGGCCGATCTCGGTGCCGACACGGCGCGCACGCTGGTGGTCGCCACCGGCGCCGATCCGCAGGCTGCCCTGCG
>NZ_AZSN01000153.1:0-8418 GCF_000576225.1 Methylibium sp. T29-B
CCGGCCACGCGGCGTCGGCGCCGGGGTGCTGGCCTGCGGCGGGTCCGTGGTCGTGGTCGTGCGCGTGATCGTGCCCGGCGTGGCCATGCCCGTGCGCGGCCGCCTCGCCGTAGGCGCCGCTCTCGGCTCGAACGGCGCCTGCGCCTCGCTGACGATCAGGTGCATGGCGCGCAACATGTCGGCCAGCACATGGTCGGGCTCGAGCTGCAGGCGGTCGGGCTGCAGCTCCAGCGGCACATGGCGGTTGCCGAGGTGGTAGGCGGCGCGCAGCAGGTCGAAGGCCGAGCCGTGTTCGCTGCAATGCCTCACCACCAGCACCGACTGGGGCGCGGCGATCACGCGGACCAGCGAACCGTCCTCGGCCACCAGCACGTCGCCGCCGCGCACCACGCTGCCGCGCGGCAGGAACACGCCGAGCGCGCGGCCCTGCGAGTCGGTGGCATCGAAGCGGCTCTTCTGGCGCACGTCCCAGTCGAGTTCCACCGTCGCGGCGCGCTTCAGCAGCGCGGGTGCGAGGCCCGCGCCGCGCGCGAGCAGTTTGTTGAGGGTCAGCATGGCGCGAGTATGCCCCTGGCTGCGCGCCACCGTAGGCCACGGCCTACAGGCCGACCCGCCGCCGGCCGATGGCGGCGACGGCCCGGCCGCGTCACGCTCGCAGTTCGCGCCCGCCCCTCCGCGCCGCGCGCCGCCGAGATCCGATGCCGACCCGTTTCCCGTCCCTGCTGCGCCGTCTGGCGATCGTCTTGCTCGCGCTGGCGATCGCGCTCGCGGTCGCGTGGATCGTGCCCTGGAAGCTCAACCCGCTGCGGGGCTGGATCGGTGAGCGGGTGCAGGCGGCCACCGGCCGCACGCTGGTGATCGACGGCGACCTGTGGTGGCGCTTCGGTCGCCATGGACGGCTCACCGCGGAGGGCCTGCGGATCGGCAACCCGGCCTGGGCCGGGCGCGCCGATTTCCTGCAAGCGCGCCGCGTCGAGCTTGAGGTGGCACTGTGGCCGCTGCTGCGCGGGCGCATCGTGCTGCCGCACGTGCGCGCCGAGCAGCCCGACCTGTGGCTGGAGCGCGCGCCGGACGGCCGCCGCACCTGGCGGCTGGAGCGCGCGCAGAACGACGGGAAGCGCACCCTGTTCCTTGGCAGCGTGGCGCTGGACCGCGGCGTCGTCACCTATGCCGAAACCGCGCGGCGCGCCGAGGTGCGCTTCGCGGTGCAGACCCGCGTCGACGGGGGTCGCCCGCGCCTGCAGGCGGAGGCCAGTGGCCGCTGGAACGACCTGCCGGTGAAGGGCCGCGCGGAAGGCGACGAGGTGCTGCAGCTGCGCAACGAGGACCAGCCCTATGCCTTCGAGCTCGACGGGCGCATCGGCGGCACCGCGATCGCCGCGAACGGCAGCATCGTGCGGCCGCGCGAGCCGCAGCGCGCCGACCTGCGGATCGAGCTCGCCGGCAGCTCGCTCGGCGAATGGCACCGCATTGCCGGAGTCGGCCTGCCCGACACGCCTCCCTACAAGACCGAGGGACGGCTGCGCTTCGATGGCACACGCTGGACCTACGAGGACTTCAAGGCCGTTGTCGGCCGCAGCGACCTCGGCGGCCGTGTCGCCTTCGAGCGCCGCGCGCCGCGCTCGCTGTTCAGCGGCGAGCTGGTGTCGAGCTCGCTCGACCTGGCCGATTTCGGCCCGGTGATCGGCAAGGCACGCCCGGCCGCAAGTAGGGCCGTGCCGGCCACGAGCGCGAAGAAGACACCGGCCGCCGCGGCCGCTGCGTCGGCGCCGTCGTCCGACGGCCCGCGCCGCGTGCTGCCCCAGCAGCGCTTCGACGCCGACAAGTGGGGCACGCTCGACGCCGAGGTGCATTTCGTCGGCCAGGAGGTGCGCAACCTCGGCAGCTTCCCGATCGGCAAGCTCGACTTCCGCGTGAAGATGGACGATCGTCGCCTGACGCTCTCGCCGCTGCTGCTGCAGCTCGGCGGCGGGCGGCTCGACGGCGACCTGCACATCGACGGCCGCGTGCAGCCGATGGCGGCGCAGCTCGACCTGAAGCTGCGCCGCCTGCAGCTCGACACGCTGCTGCCGCAGCTGCGCAGCACCAAGAGCGCGCTGGGCGCGATCAACGGTCGGCTCGTGCTCGCCGGCCAGGGCCAGTCGTTCGCCCAGATGCTGGGCAGCGCCGATGGCGAGGCCCAGCTCGCGATGGGCCGCGGGCAGGTCAGCAACCTGCTGCTCGAGTTGCTGGACCTCGACGCCTACGAGGCACTGAGCTTCCTGGTGCGAGGTGACCGCTCGGTCGAGGTGCGCTGCGCGCTGGTCGACGTCGGCTTCCAGCGCGGGCAGATGAGCACGCGCGCCGCGGTGTTCGACACCGTGGACACGGTGATCGAGGCGCGCGGCCGGGCCGACTTCACGAACGAGCAGCTCGACCTGCGCGTCACGCCCACGGCCAAGGACCTGAGCCCGCTGAGCGCCCGCGTGCCGTTCGACGTGAAGGGCCCGTTCGCGAAGCCGCAGGTGTCGCCCGACAAGGCGCGACTGCTGGCGCGCGGCGGTGGCGCATTGCTGCTCGGACTGATCAACCCGCTCGCCGCGATCATCCCGCTGATCGAGACCGGCCCCGGCGAGGACCGCGACTGCCGGGCCCTGATGGCGCGCGCCACACAGGAGGGGCTGCCGCCCGGGGCCCCGCCGGGGCCCGCGGATCAGAAGAGGAAATAGCGCTGCGTCATCGGCAGGGCGGTGGCCGGCTCGCAGGTCAGCAGCTGGCCGTCGGCGCGCACCTGGTAGGTCTGGGCGTCGACCTCCATGCGCGGCAGGTAGGCGTTGTGCACCATGTCGCCCTTCTTGACGGTGCGGCACTGCTTCACCGCCGAGAGCGGCTTGCGCAGGCCGTACACGCTGCCCACCTCCGAGGCCAGCGCGGCCTGGCTCACGAAGCTGAGCGAACCGCGCGTGAGCGCGCCACCGAAGGCACCGAACATCGGCCGGTAGTGCACCGGCTGCGGCGTCGGGATGCTGGCGTTGGCATCGCCCATCAGCGCCGACGCGATGAAGCCGCCCTTCATCACCAGCGAAGCTTCACGCCGAAGAAGGCCGGCCGCCAGAACACCAGGTCGGCCCACTTGCCGACCTCGATGCTGCCGACCTCGTGGCTGATGCCGTGTGCGATGGCCGGGTTGATCGTGTACTTGGCCACGTAGCGTTTGGCGCGGCCGTTGTCGTGGCGCTCCGGGTCGCCCGGCAGCTTGCCGCGCTGGACCTTCATCTTGTGCGCGGTCTGCCAGCAGCGCAGCACCACCTCGCCGACGCGACCCATGGCCTGCGAGTCCGAGCTGAACATGCTGATCGCGCCCAGGTCGTGCAGGATGTCCTCGGCCGCGATGGTCTCGCGGCGGATGCGGCTCTCGGCGAAGGCCAGGTCCTCGGCGATCGCCGCGTCGAGGTGGTGGCAGACCATCAGCATGTCGACATGCTCGTCGAGCGTGTTGACGGTGTAGGGCATCGTCGGGTTGGTGGAGGACGGCAGGAAGTTCGCCTCGCCCACCACGCGCAGGATGTCGGGCGCGTGGCCGCCGCCGGCGCCCTCGGTGTGGAAGGCGCACAGCGTGCGGCCCTTCGTCGCCGCGACCGTGTTCTCGACGAAGCCCGACTCGTTCAGCGTGTCGCTGTGGATCGCCACCTGCACGTCGCCCTCGTCGGCCACCGACAGGCAGCAGTCGATCGCGGCCGGCGTCGTGCCCCAGTCCTCGTGCAGCTTGAGGCCGATCACACCGGCCTCGACCTGCTGGCGCAGTGCCTCGGGGCGGCTCGCGTTGCCCTTGCCGAAGAAGCCCAGGTTCATCGGGAAGGCGTCGGCCGCCCGCAGCATGTTGGCGATGTTCTCCGGCCCCGGCGTGCAGGTGGTCGCGAAGGTGCCGGTGGCCGGCCCGGTGCCGCCGCCGAGCATGGTGGTCACGCCGCTGGAGAGCGCCTCCTCGATCTGCTGCGGGCAGATGAAGTGGATGTGGCAGTCGATGCCGCCGGCGGTCACGATCAGGCCCTCGCCAGCGATCACCTCGGTGCCCGGGCCGATGACGATGTCGATGCCCGGCTGCACGTCCGGGTTGCCGGCCTTGCCGATCGCGGCGATGCGCTGGCCGCGCAGGCCGATGTCGGCCTTCACGATGCCCCAGTGGTCGAGGATCAGCGCATTGGTCACCACGCAGTCCACCGCGTCGTGCGGCCCGGGGCCGTTGGGCCGCTGGCTCTGGCCCATGCCGTCGCGGATGACCTTGCCGCCACCGAACTTCACTTCTTCTCCGTAGCCGCCGGCGCGCAACGTGTAGTCGGCCTCGACCTCGATGACGAGTTCGGTGTCGGCCAGCCGCACGCGGTCGCCCACCGTCGGTCCGTACATCTCCGCGTAGGCGCGGCGTCCGATGGTGGCCATGTCAGAGCTTTCCTTGCACGAGGCCGCGGAAGCCGTAGACCGTGCGGTCGCCGGCGTAGTCGACCAGCTCGACAGTGCGCTGCTGGCCGGGCTCGAAGCGCACTGCGGTGCCCGAGGCGATGTTGAGCCGCATGCCGTGGGCCGCGGCGCGGTCGAAGCGCAGCGCGCCGTTGGTCTCGGCGAAGTGGTAGTGCGAGCCGACCTGGATCGGCCGGTCGCCACCGTTCTCGATCACCAGCGTCAGCGTGCGGCGATCGGGGTTCAGCACATGGTCCGGTCCGTCGGACGGCAACAGCTCTCCAGGCGTCATGTGAGCGGCCTCATGCAATGGGTTGGTGCACGGTCACCAATTTGGTGCCGTCCGGGAAGGTCGCCTCGACCTGGATGTCCGGGATCATCTCGGCCACGCCGTCCATCACGTCGGCCCGGGTCAGCACCTGCTGGCCCGCGCTCATCAGCTGGGCCACGCTCTGCCCGTCGCGGGCGCCTTCCAGGATCGCGGCGGTGATCAGCGCCACGGCCTCCGGGTGGTTGAGCTTCAGGCCCCGGGCCCGGCGCCGTTCGGCCAGCAGCGCGGCGGTGAAGATCAGCAGCTTGTCTTTCTCGCGGGGCGTCAGGTCCATGGTGGGGCGCTGTGAGCAGGATGGATGCCATGCTAGTGCACCGGCGTCCGGGCCGGCTGGTGCGGTTCTTGATCGGTGAGGTACAACCCTGCTGCCCATGCCGTCCCACCCCGCCGCCCTGCCGCCTGCTTCCGACACGCCGCCCGCCGCGCCGGTGCAGCGCGTGATCAAGCTGCGCCGCGACTACAACAGCTGGGTCGCGCGCGAGACCATGGAGGATTACGCGCTGCGCTTCACGCCGCGCGCCTTCCGCAAGTGGTCGGCCTGGCGGGTGGCCAACACCGCCATCGGCGGTGCCGCGTCCTTCCTGGTGCTGGAGGCGGTGGGGGCCACGCTGCTGGTCCAGCACGGCTTCGTCAACGCGGCGCTGGCGATCCTGGTGACCGGCCTGGTGATCTTCCTGGCCGGGCTGCCGGTCAGCGTCTACGCGGCGCGTCACGGCGTCGACATGGACCTGCTGACGCGCGGCGCCGGTTTCGGCTACATCGGCTCCACGCTCACCTCGCTGATCTACGCGAGCTTCACCTTCATCTTCTTCGCGCTCGAGGCCGCGGTGATGGCGTATGCGCTGGAGCTGGCCTTCGATATTCCGCCGGCCTGGGGCTACCTGATCTGCGCGGTGGTCGTGATCCCGCTGGTGACCCACGGCGTCACCGCGATCAGCCGGCTGCAGGTCTGGACCCAGCCGCTGTGGCTGGCCATGCTGGTCGCGCCCTATGTCTACGTGTTCGCCGAGAACCCGGGCGTCGTCGACGGCCTGCTCGCATACGGCGGTGAGAAGGGCGTGGCCGGCTTCTCGTGGCTGCACTTCGGCGCGGCCACCACGGTGGGCATTGCGCTCATCACGCAGATGGGCGAGCAGGCCGACTACCTGCGCTTCATGCCGGAGAAGCGCGCCGGCCAGCGCGGCCGCTGGTGGCTGGGCGTGCTGGTCGGCGGGCCGGGCTGGGTGCTGCCGGGCGTGCTGAAGATGCTGGGCGGCACGCTGCTGGCGTGGCTGGCCATCAGCCACATGGTGCCGCTGGACCGCGCGGTCGACCCTAACCAGATGTACCTCGCGGCCTACGAGCATGTGTTCCCGCACTACGGCCTGGCGGTCGCGGCGACCGCGCTGTTCGTCGTGATCTCGCAGCTCAAGATCAACGTCACCAACGCCTACGCCGGCTCGCTGGCCTGGAGCAACTTCTTCGCGCGCCTCACCCACAGCCACCCGGGCCGCGTGGTGTGGATGGTGTTCAACACCGCGATCGCGCTGATGCTGATGGAGCTCAATGTCTTCCAGGCCATCGGCAGCGTGCTCGGGCTGTACAGCAACGTCGCGATCGCCTGGATGATGGCCGTGGTGGCCGACCTGGTGGTCAACAAGCCACTGGGCCTGAGCCCGCCCGGCATCGAGTTCCGCCGCGCTCACCTCTACGACGTCAACCCGGTCGGCGTGGGTGCGATGGGCATCGCCTCGCTGCTGTCGATCACCGCGCACATCGGCCTGTACGGACCCATGGCGCAGGCCTGGTCGGCGGCCATCGCGATGGTCACCGCCTTCGCCGCCGCGCCGCTGATCGCCTGGGCCACGAAGGGCCGCTACTACATCGCCCGCCAGCCCGAGCCGCTGGCGGCCGGCGACGATGGGCGTTACCCGCGCCTCAGCCGCTGCTGCATCTGCGAGCGTGAGTACGAGCGCGACGACATCGCTTCCTGCCCGGCCTACGGCGGGCCGATCTGCTCGCTGTGCTGCACGCTCGACGCGCGCTGCGGCGACCTGTGCAAGCCGCCCGAGGCCAAGCTCGCCGCGCAGTGGTCGGCGGCGCTGCGGCGCCTGCTGCCGCGCGCCGTGTGGCCCTACATCGACACCGGTCTGGGCCACTACCTGCTGCTGATGCTCACCGTGGTGCCACTGCTCGGCGGGCTGTTCGCGCTGCTCTACCACCAGGAGCTGCGCACGCTGGCCGCCAGCGGCGCGCCGCTCGCGCCGGCGGTGGCCGGTGCGTTGAAGCTGGGCTTCGTGAAGGCCTTCGCTGCGCTGCTGCTGATCGCCGGGACCGTGGCCTGGTGGCTGGTGCTCACGCACAAGAGCCGCGAGGTCGCACAGGAGGAGTCCAACCGCCAGACCGCCGCGCTGCGCACCGAGATCGAGTCGCACCGCCGCACCGACGCGCAGCTGCAGGAGGCCAAGCTGCAGGCCGAGCGCGCGATGCACCAGGCCGAGCAGGCCAACCGCGCCAAGAGCCGCTACATCACCGCCATCAGCCATGAGCTGCGCACGCCGCTCAACAGCATCCTCGGCTATGCGCAGCTGCTGGAGGAGGACGAGGCGATGCCGCCGCACCGCGCGCAGGCGGTGCGCGTGATCCGCCGCGGCGGCGACCACCTCGCCAGCCTGATCGAGGACACGCTGGACCTGGCGCGCATCGAGAGCGGCAAGCTCGCGCTGGAGGTGCGGCCGCTGCGGCTGTGCGAGGCGGTGCAGGAGCTCGCGCGCATGTTCGAGCTGCAGGCGCGCGCCAAGGGCCTGGTGTTCCGCCACGAGATCGAGGGCCCGGACGTGGTGCGCGCCGACGAGAAGCGGCTGCGCCAGATCCTCATCAACCTGCTCGGCAACGCGGTGAAGTTCACCGCGCAGGGCGAGGTGGTGTTCCGCATGCGCTACGCGCGCGAGATCGCGCACTTCGAGATCGAGGACTCGGGCCCCGGCATGACGTCCGATGAGCTGGCGCGCGTGTTCGAACCCTTCGAACGCGGCGGCGCGCTGGCCGGCGGCGGGCACGGCACCGGCATCGGCCTCACCATCGCGAAGATGCTGACCGACCTGATGGGCGGCGAGATGACGGTGCGCAGCACGCCCGGCCGCGGCACCGCCTTCGCGATCCGGCTGTTCCTGCCGCAGGCCAGCGAGGCGACGGTGGCGCCCGCGGTGCGCGTGGCGCGCCGCATCGGCTATGCCGGCGCGCGCCGCAGCGTGCTGGTGGTCGACAACGAGGAGGCCGACCGCGGCCTGCTCGCCACGGTGCTGGAGCCGCTGGGTTTCACGGTGCGCCAGGCGGCCTCCGGCGAGGCGGCCCTGCGCTTGCTGCGCGCCGGCCCGCCGCCCGACGCCATCCTGATGGACCTGGCCATGCCGGGGCTGGACGGCTGGGCCACGATCCGCCAGCTGCGCGAGGAAGGCCTGTGCGAGGCGCCGGTGGCCATCGTCTCGGCCAATGCCTTCGACCGCGGGCTCGACAACGACGTCGGCGTCACGCCGGCCGACTTCTTCGTGAAGCCGGTGCGCGTGGCCGACCTGCTGCAGTGGCTGGGCCAGCGTCTGGCGCTCGAATGGATCGATGCGCCACCGCGCCACGCCGCGGCCTCCGGCCCGCCGGCGCCCGCCACGCCGGCC
>NZ_AZSN01000154.1:0-8363 GCF_000576225.1 Methylibium sp. T29-B
GAGCGGCGGAGCGCCGCCCCGCGGCTGACACCGGGACCTTCGCCGCTCGCGCGCCGTGCCGGCGAGGGCGGGGTGCTGCGCGACGAGCCCAAGCCGGCGCCCGTCGACGAGGAACCCATGCTGGCCGAGGTGCGCAGCCTGCTGATCGGCACCTTGCTGGTGGACGGCCCGGTCAGCAGTTCGCTCACGGTCCTGCGCGTCGGCCGTGCGCGCGACCGCTACGAGCTGATCGGGTTGGTGTGGCAGATCGAGCGCGCGCTGGTCACGGCGCGACGGCCGGTCGAGGCCATGAGCCGACTGCGCCGCGCCCGCGAACTGCTGGGCCTGGGCAATACCGTCGTCGACGAAGACACGAAGCCCGGTTCCAGCACCCACTGAAGACGAAGCCGCCTCGGCCATGACCCTGCTTGCAATCGATATCGGCAACACGCGCCTGAAGTGGGCGCTGTATCCCTCGGCCGTGCCCGGCAGCGAGCCCGTGGCCCACGGTGCGCGCTTCCTCGAGACCATCGACCAGCTCGGCGAGGCCGAATGGGCCGGCCTGGCGCCGCCGCCGCGCCATGTGCTCGGCTGCTGCGTCGCCAGCGACTCGGTGCGTCACCGCGTCGAGGAGCAGCTGGAGTTGTGGGACGTGGCACCGCGCTGGGTGGTGCCGGGCGCGGCCGAGGCCGGCGTGACCAACGGCTACGACCATCCGATGCGCCTGGGCAGCGACCGCTGGGTGGCGCTGATCGGCGCGCGTGCGCGCGTGCTCGCCGCGGGCGCGCGCCGGCCGGTGCTGGTGGTGATGGCCGGCACGGCGGTCACGGTCGACGCGCTCGATGCGGACGGCCGTTTCCTCGGCGGGCTGATCCTGCCCGGCCACGGCATCATGCTGCGCGCGCTGGAAGCCGGCACCGCCGGCCTGCGGGTGCCCACCGGCGAGGTGCGCGAGTTCCCGACCAACACCAGCGACGCGCTGACCAGCGGCGGCAATTTCGCCATTGCCGGCGCCATCGAGCGCATGCACCGCCATCTTCAGCAGCGCTGTGGCGAGCCACCGTTGTGCATCGTCACCGGCGGCGCGGGCTGGAAGGTGGTGCCGGCGCTGACCATCGATCACGAACTGATCGACACCCTGATCTTCGACGGCCTGCTGACCATCGCCGCGCAGCGCGGCTGAGCCGCCCCCGGGTCAGAGAATGAAGCGGGACAGATCCTCGTCGACCGCGAGCGCCCCGAGCTTGCGATCCACGTAGCGGCGTCGATCGCGATCGTCTGGCCGCCCAGGTTCGGCGCATCGAAGCTCACCTCGTCGAGCAGGCGCTCCATCACCGTCGACAGCCGGCGCGCGCCGATGTTCTCGGTGCGCTCGTTGACGTCGAACGCAATCTGCGCCAGCCGGCGCACACCCTCGGGCCGGAAGTCGAGCCGGACGCCCTCGGTGTCCAGCAGTGCCTGGTACTGGCGTACCAGGCTGGCGTGGGTCTGGGTCAGGATCGCCTCGAAGTCCTCGACCCGCAGCGAGCCCAGCTCCACCCGGATCGGGAAGCGGCCCTGCAGCTCCGGGATCAGGTCGCTCGGGCGCGCCAGGTGGAAGGCGCCCGAGGCGATGAACAGGATGTGATCGGTCTTGACAGTGCCGTGCTTGGTGCTGACCGTCGTGCCCTCCACCAGCGGCAGCAGGTCGCGCTGCACGCCCTGGCGCGAGACCTCGGCGCCGCTGGCGCCGTCGCCGCGCGACGTGACCTTGTCGATCTCGTCGATGAAGACGATGCCGTTCTGCTCGGCGCTGGCCAGCGCCTGCGTCTTGATCTCGTCCTCGTTGACCAGCTTGGCCGCCTCCTCGTCGACCAGCAGCTTCAACGCCTCGGCGATCTTGAGCTTGCGGGTCTTGCGCCGCGTCTGGCCCAGGCTAGCGAACATGCCCTTGAGTTGCTCGGCCATGTCTTCCATGCCGGGCGGGCCCAGCAATTCGACGGCAGCGCGCGGTTCGGCGAGTTCGAGCTCGATCTCCTTGTCGTCGAGCGTGCCCTCGCGCAGGCGCTTGCGGAAGGTCTGGCGCGCCGTGCTGTCGGCCGGGGCTGGGGCCGGCGAGCTGGTGCTCAGCCCGAAGCCGGCGCCGGCATGGGCGGGCGGCGGCAGCAGCACGTCGAGGATGCGTTCCTCGGCGGCATCCTCGGCGCGGACGCGATGGGCCCGGATCGCGGCCTCGCGCGTCTGCTTGACGGCCAGGTCGACGAGGTCGCGGATGATCGAATCGACGTCCTTGCGACATAGCCGACCTCGGTGAACTTGGTGGCCTCCACCTTGATGAAGGGCGCGTCGGCCAGCTTCGCGAGGCGGCGCGCGATCTCGGTCTTGCCGACGCCAGTGGGCCCGATCATCAGGATGTTCTTCGGCGTGATCTCCGGGCGCAGCCTGTCGTCCACCTGCTGGCGGCGCCAGCGGTTGCGCAGCGCGATCGCGACGGCGCGCTTGGCGTCCTGCTGGCCGACGATGTGGCGGTCCAGCTCGGACACGATCTCCTGCGGGGTCATCGCGCTCACTGGCTGACGGGCTCCGGGTCGGTCAGCACCTCGATGGTGTGGTGCTGGTTGGTGTAGATGCACAGGTCGCCGGCGATCTCGAGCGACTTCTTGACCATCTCGGCCGGACCGAGCGTCGTGTGGGCCAGCAGCGCGCGCGCGGCCGCCTGCGCGTAGGCGCCGCCCGAACCGATCGCGACGATGCCGTGCTCGGGCTCCAGCACGTCGCCGTTGCCGGTGATGATCAGCGAGGTGTCGCGGTCGGCCACCGCCAGCATGGCCTCGAGGCGGCGCAGCACGCGGTCGGTGCGCCAGTCGCGGGTCAGGTCGATCGCGGCGCGCACCAGGTTGCCCTGGTGCTTCTCGAGCTTGCCCTCGAAGCGCTCGAACAGCGTGAAGGCGTCGGCCGTCGCCCCGGCGAAGCCGGCCAGCACCTGCTCCTTGTAGAGCCGGCGCACCTTGCGCGCCGAGGCCTTGACGACGATGCTGCCGAGCGTCACCTGACCATCGCCACCCAGGGCGACCTCTCGGCCGCGGCGTACGCTGAGGATGGTGGTGCCGTGGTACGAATCCATGGGGAAGCAGTTGAAGGCAGAGGCGGGGGCTTCAAGCCCGGGATCTGGCGGGGAGCGATCCGCGGCGCCGGCTGCATTCGTGCCGTCCGGCGGGCGTGACGCTCAGAGGTTGCGCACCTTCACGCGTGCGTGCTCGTTGATGCCCATCGCGTTGAAGAACAGGCCCAGCAGGCGATGGGCGTCCTCGAAATGGACGAGACGGTTCTCGTTGCGGCGGTGCAGCACCCAGTTGAGCAGGTCGCCGGCCGCGACGAAGTCCATGCGGATCAGTCGCGCGCAGTTGACGCTCACGACCGTGGAGTTGCCGAGCTGGGATTCGAGCCGCTGCAGCACGCTGCCGATGTCGCCGACCAACTGGCCCGACAATTCGACCGCTGCGGTGCGGACGCCGCCGGCCTCCTCGAGCACCTGCGACTCCGCGAAGCCGCTCGTCGCGTCGCTGGTCACCATCGAGCGCGATGCGAGGGTCATGCCGCCAGCATCAGCCATCTTGACGACGCACAGCGACGCCTCCCACGACGGCGGCGACACCTCGTAGGTCACGCAGTAGTCGATCGCGATCTCGTCGAACTGGTCGGGCCGGTTGCACAGCCTCAGCGTCGCCAGACGCAGCAGCCAGTAGGCGGGGTCGGCATCGCGCACGCCGGTGGGCGCGGCCTCGGCGAGAACCGAGAGCAACTGCTCGGCGCCGATCCAGCGCATCTGCAGCTTCTGCGTCCCCCAGTGGTGCATCAACTGGCTCAGCTCGCCGCAGGCCTGCGCGTCGATCCTGCGCAGCGGGCTCCAGTCCATCACCCACGGCATCGGAAGCTGCAGCGTCCTGGAGCGCAGCAGCGCGACGCCTTCTCCATCGAGCTGTTCCGGCGCGGCCCAGCCGATGCTGCCTTGGCTGCGCACCGCCTGCGCAGTGCTGGCCGCGGCCGCATTCTCGGCAGCCACCAGTTGGGGAATCGAGAACCACTGCGGCGCCGACCACCCAAAGCGCTGCACGTAGTCGAGCGCCAGGCTCTCGAACGGAGGTTGCTGGCCGGTGGCACGGTACAGATCGAACAGCACGAGCCAGGTCTCGGCATGGTTCGCGCGTTCGCCGTCGTCCGAGATGAGGCCGCGGATCGAGCGTTCGCAGCCCTCGAATTCGGCATTGGCGAAGGAAATCACCGCCTCGTCGAGCTCGGGGTCGTGGGCGATCTCGTTGACCTCGACGGCGAACGGGTTGCCGAAATCGGACATGCCCGGGCGCCCCAGGTGCACCGCTGGCGGTGCCGCGGACGCGATGGGGGCGCCGGGGGCTGTCGGTGTCGTGATCGGCGCCGGCGGCGAGGCCGGCGCGGCGGTGGGAGCAGGGGCCGCGTCCCAGGCGAGAGGGCCTTCTTGCGGCGGCGTCGTGACGGCAGCGTCGAGCACCGGGATCGACGACACGCTGGCGGGGGCCGCGTCGGACGGCGACGGGGCGCCCGCGCCGTCGATGTTGAACGGCTCGTTCATGGGCGCGGCCCGCTCGTCGAGCGCGCCCTGCACCGTCGAGGCGGTGTAGAACCCCGGGGGCTTCGTCGGGTTGGCGCGGCGGGCGATCACCTCGCCTTCCATCTGCTGCTCGATCTCGTCGATCTTGGCCTTGACCGCCGCGTCGTCCGGACGGGCCACACTGTTGGAGCGCGATTGGTCGGAATCGTCCAGGTCGGAGATCTGCAGGCCGGCCAGACCGTCGGCCGGCAGACCTTCGCGGCGGATCTTGCGCAGCATGTCGAACTCGCGCTTGCGCACGAAGTCGTTGCGCCGCTTGCGCTCGATCATCGCCTTGAGCTCGCTCTTGGCGTAGCCGCTCTGCAGCGGCTCCTCGGTCCCGCCGGGTGTGTTGAGCTCGGTCCAGTCCGTCGCCGGATTGGCGACGAACTTCACCACCTTGCGGAAGAAGCTGGTGCCTCCGGCCTTGGGATCGGGGTCGACGTCGGCCATCGCGGCAGCGAGCTCGGGTTCAAAGAAGTAGAAGGACGAGGACGGGACGGCTCGCTCAGTCGCCGAACATCTTCTGCTTCATCTCGCGGCGCTGCTGCGCCTCGAGCGAGAGCGTCGCGGTCGGTCGGGCGAGCAGGCGGCCCAGGCCGATCGGCTCGCCGGTCTCGTCGCAGAAGCCGTAGTCGCCGGCCTCGATGCGGGCGATCGACTGCGAGATCTTCTTCAGCAGCTTGCGTTCGCGGTCGCGCGTGCGCAGCTCCAGCGCGTGCTCTTCCTCGATCGTCGCCCGGTCGGCCGGATCGGGCACGATCGACGTGTCCTCGCGCAGGTGCTCGGTGGTTTCGCCGGCGTTGTCGAGCAGGTCGTTGCGCTGCTGCATCAGCCGGGTCCGGAAGAACTCCAACTGCTTGTCGTTCATGTACTCGCTGTCGGGCATCGACAACAACTCGTCCTCGGTCAGGTCGCGGCCGGCCTTGGTCTTCCAGACGTTGGCGAGCTTCGGATCGATCTTGCGCGGCGGACGCGGCAGGTCGATGACATTGCTGGCCGGTGGCCGGCTCGGCGGCGGCAGCGGAATCGACGGCGGGTGGATGTCGGCCGGGGCGGCGACGGACTTGGAGGCGCGCAGCCGGGTGGCCGGCTTCACCGGTGCCGGCGGAGGAGGCGCTTTGGGAGGGATCGACTGGCTCACGGACGGGGGCGTTGCTTTCTTGTCAAGGAGGGGCGCTGCCGGCTTGGCGGGCGCCTTCACGGCAGGAGGGGGCGGGGCGGGGGCCCGCTTCGGTGTCTTGGCGGCGGCCGCCGGAGCGGCGGCCTTCTTCGGAGCTTGCTTGGCGGCGGGCTTGGCCGGCGGTCGCTTCGCCGCCGCCTTCGCGGGCGTCTTCGTCGCAGCGCCCTTCTTGGCGGGCGGCGACGCTGCCGCCTTCTTGGCGGTGGGGCGGGGGGCGGCCTTGGCCGGGGGTCTTGCTCACAGCGGGGATCTCCTCACGGCGGCTTCACGTCTTCCTCACCCGGGCATGCTCTGTGGATGCCGTGCCCGGGTCAAGCGCCGCGCATTGTAGCGACGTGGTGTCGATGCCACGTGCGGCGCCAGGCGCCAGGGGCCGCTTCAGGCCAGACATTGCTCCAGCCCCTGGAGGAAGACGTCCTTCGGCAGGTCGATGCCGATGAACACCATCTTGCTGCCGCGGGTCTCCCCGGCCGCCCACAGCGGGCCGACGTCGCTGCCCATCAGCTGGTGGACGCCCTGGAAGATGACCTTCTTGTCGAAGCCCTGCACCCGCAGCACGCCCTTGTAGCGCAGCATCCGCGGACCGTAGACGTTGACCATGGTGCCGAGGAATTCCTCCAGCTTGGCCGGATTGAACGGGCGGTTGGAGCGGAACACGAAGCTCTTCACGTCGTCGTCGTGGGCGTGATGGTGGCCGTGCGCGTGCGACGGGTGGTCGCAGTGCTCGCCGTGCTCATGGTCGTGATGGTGGTGCTCGTGGTCGTCGGCCTTCAGGAAATCGGGGTCGATGTCGAGCTTGGCGTTCAGGTTGAAGCCGCGCAGGTCGAACACGTCCTTCAGCGGCACCTCGCCGAAGTGCACCGCCTGCAGCGGCGCACGGGGGTTCATGTGCTTGAGGCGGTGGATCAGCGCGTCGGTCGCGTCCTTGGCGACCAGGTCGGTCTTGGACAGGAAGATCTGGTCGGCGAACCCCACCTGACGGCGCGCCTCCTGCCGGTCGTCGAGTTGCTGGCCGGCGTGCTTGGCATCGACCAGCGTCAGGATCGAGTCGAGCAGGTAGCTCTCGGCGATCTCGTCGTCCATGAAGAAAGTCTGTGCGACCGGGCCGGGGTCGGCCAGGCCGGTGGTCTCGATCACGATGCGGTCGAAGTCGAGCTCGCCCTTGCGCTTCTTCGCAGCCAGGTCGGTCAGCGTCGCGCGCAGGTCCTCGCGGATCGTGCAGCAGATGCAGCCGTTGCTCATCTGGACGATCTGCTCCTTGCTGTCGGTCACGAGGATGTCGTTGTCGATGTTCTCCTCGCCGAACTCGTTCTCGATCACGGCGATCTTCTGGCCGTGGGCCTCTGAGAGCACGCGCTTGAGCAGGGTGGTCTTGCCGGAGCCGAGAAAGCCCGTGAGGATCGTGGCAGGTATCAGTGACATGGTGGACGCTCGGCCGTGTGAAGAGACTCGCACACATGAGGGTGGGCGACTGTCGATCAAGGTCCCGGGGCTGTCAAGCAAGCTGCAGGCCTGACCGGGGCGAGATGGTAGCTGCAGCGCGGGCCCGTCATGGCGCTGGGGTATTCTTGACGTTCCTCCACTCTTGGCACCGCCCGTGTCCGAGCCTCAACCAGGTCGACCTGCCCGCGCAGGCGACAAGGCAGCGCCCCACGCCGACAAGGCGGGCGACCGACGCAGCCTGTTCGAACGCGTCGTCGAGTTCCTCTCGCCCGGCCCGGATTCCAAGGACGAACTGATCGAGACGCTGGCCGATGCCGAGTTGCGCGAGCTGATCGAGCCGGAGTCGCGCATCATGCTCGAGGGCGTGCTGCGCATGGCCGACATGACCGCCGGCGACGTGATGGTGGCGGCGCCGCGGATGGACCTGCTGGACATCGGTGCCCCCTACGACGAGCTGCTGGAGGTGGTGATCGACACCGGCCACTCGCGCTTCCCGGTGTACGACGGCGAGCGCGACAACGTCATCGGCATCCTGATGGCCAAGGACCTGCTCAAGCTGCACCGGGCGCCCGAGCTGAACCTGCGCGCGCTGCTGCGCCCGGCGGTGTTCGTGCCCGAGACCAAGGGCCTGAACGAGCTGCTGCGCGACTTCCGCTCCAACCGCAACCACCTGGCCATCGTGATCGACGAGTTCGGCAAGACGGCCGGACTGATCACCATCGAGGACGTGCTCGAGGAGATCGTCGGCGAGATCGAGGACGAGTTCGACGACAAGGACCACGCCTCCGGCGTGTTCACGCTGGCCGACGGCAGTCAGCGCGTTGCCGGAGACGCCGGCATCGCCGAGGTCAACGCCGTGTTCGACACCACGCTGCCGGAGGACGACTTCGACACCATCGGGGGCCTGGTGGCGCACGAGCTCGGCCGCGTCATGCGCCGCGGCGAGACGGTCGACGTCGGCGGGCTGCGCTTCGCCGTGATGCTGGCGCGCGGGGGTGCCGTTCGCTGGTTCAAGGTGACCCGCGCGGACGGCCCGCCGCCAGCGTCGCCGCCCGAGGCTTGACCCCGCTGCCCGCCCCGCCCGCCACAGGTCGGCCCGGGGCGCCGTGGCCGCTGGGGGCCGAACTGCTGCTGATGGCCGTGGCGGGTGGC
>NZ_AZSN01000155.1:0-8333 GCF_000576225.1 Methylibium sp. T29-B
GCCTGGCCGGCGCGCTCCACCAGCTCGTCGAGCGTGGGGTCGGCGAAGGCCTTCCACCACGTGCCGCGCGGCTGCGCGTCGGCCGGGGCGGCCGTGGTCCAGCGGCCGTCGCCTTCCTTGAAGGCCACCGGTGCGACCGGCAGTGCCGCGGGGTCGATGGCGGGGCGGTGGCGCAGCCGCCAGCACCAGCGCTGCGAACAGCGGGGCCAGCATGGCCCGAGGCAGCCGCGGCAGGCGGCCGGCGAGGGAAGGCAAAGGAGGAGAAGGAAGCTTCATGACGTTCTCTGCTCGGAAGGAAGTGCAGCGGTCCGCTGCTTCAGTCGTGGTGGGCCACCGGCGCGGCCGGCAGCGGCTTCAGGCTCGCGCCACCGGTGCCGGGGGTGCCGGCAAAGGCCTCGGCGTGCGGCACCTCGCCGTGCTGCGTCAGCGGGCGGTTGCCGGCCAGGCGGCGCAGCAGCACATAGAACACCGGCGTGAGGAAGAGGCCGAAGGCGGTCACCCCGATCATCCCGGCGAACACCGCGACGCCCATCGCCTGGCGCATCTCGCACCGGCACCGCTCGACAGCACCAGCGGCAGCACACCCATCACGAAGGCCAGCGACGTCATCAGGATCGGGCGCAGCCGCAGCCGGCTGGCCTCGATCGCCGCCTGCACCGGCGTGCGGCCGGCGAACTCCAGCTCGCGCGCGAACTCCACGATCAGGATCGCGTTCTTCGCGCTCAGCCCCACCAGCACGATCAGCCCGATCTGCGTGAACACGTTGTTGTCGCCGCCGTCGAGCCACACGCCGGTCATCGCCGCGAGCAGACCCATCGGCACGATCAGGATGATGGACAGCGGCAGCGTGAGGCTCTCGTACTGCGCGGCGAGCACCAGGAACACCAGCAGGATCGCGAGCGGGAACACCCACATCGCCGAGTTGCCGGCCAGGATCTCCTGGTAGGTCAGCTCGGTCCATTCGTAGCTGATGCCCGGCGGCAGTGTCTCGGCGGCGATGCGGTTCACCGCGTCCTGCGCCTGGCCCGACGAGTAGCCCGGGGCCGGGCCGCCGTTGATGTCGGCCGACAGGTAGCCGTTGTAGCGCATCGCGCGCTCCGGGCCGAAGCTCGGCTGCACCGTCATCAGCGCCGACAGCGGCACCATCTCGCCGGAGGCCGAGCGCACCTTCAGCAGGCCCACGTCCTCGGCGCGCGCGCGGTGCGTGGCATCGGCCTGCACGCGCACGGTGTAGGTGCGGCCGAACTTGTTGAAGTCGTTGACGTACAGCGAGCCGAGGTAGATCTGCATCGTGTCGAACACGTCGGTCACCGCGACGCCGAGCTGGCGCGCCTTGGTGCGGTCGATGTCGGCATAGAGCTGCGGCACGTTGACCTGGTAGCTCGAGAACAGCCCGGCCAGCTCGGGCGCCTGCTGGGCCTTCGCCATGAAGGCCTTGACCGCGCCGTCCATCGCCGCGTAGCCGAGCGAGCCGCGGTCCTCGAGCTGCAGCTTGAAGCCGCCCGTGGTGCCCAGGCCCTGCACCGGCGGGGGTGGGAACATCACGATGAAGGCGTCCTCGATCTGCGAGAACTGGCGGTTCAGGTCGGCCGCGATCGCCGCGCCGCTCAGGCTCGGGTCGCGCCGCTCGTCGAAGGGCTTCAGCGGCGTGAACACGATGCCGGAGTTGGAGCTGTTGGTGAAGCCGTTGATCGACAGGCCGGGGAAGGCCACCGCGTGCTCGACGCCCGGCGTCTTCAGCGCGATGTCGCCCATGCGGCGGATCACGTCCTCGGTGCGGTCGAGCGTGGCGCCGTCGGGGAGCTGCGCGAAGCCGATCAGGTACTGCTTGTCCTGCGCCGGCACGAAGCCGCTGGGCACGGCCTTGAACAGGCCCACCGTCACCGCCAGGAACACCAGGTACACGCCGATCATCACGGCCTTGCGCGAGATGGCGCGCGTGACGCCGCCACTGTAGCCCTCGGCGCCGCGCTTGAAGGCGCGGTTGAACAGCGCGAAGAAGCGGCCGAACACGCGGTCCATGCCGCGCGTCAGCGCATCCTTCGGCGCGCCGTGACCCTTCAGCAGCATCGCGGCGAGCGCCGGCGACAGCGTGAGCGAGTTGATCGCCGAGATCACCGTGGAGATCGCGATCGTCAGCGCGAACTGGCGGTAGAACTGCCCGGTCAGGCCGCTGATGAAGGCCAGCGGCACGAACACCGCGATCAGCACCAGCGCGATCGCGATGATCGGTCCCGAGACCTCGCGCATCGCGCGGTAGGTGGCGTCTCGCGGCGATAGGCCGGCCTCGATGTTGCGCTCCACGTTCTCGACCACCACGATCGCGTCGTCCACCACGATGCCGATCGCCAGCACCAGTCCGAACAGGCTCAACGCGTTGATCGAGAAGCCGAACAGGTGCATCACCGCGAAGGTGCCGATCACCGACACCGGCACCGCCAGCAGCGGGATGATCGACGCGCGCCAGGTCTGCAGGAACAGGATCACCACCAGCACCACCAGCGCCACCGCCTCGAGCAGCGTGTGGATCACCGATTCGATCGAGGCGCGCACGAACTGCGTGGGGTCGTAGACGATCTCGTAGTCCACGCCCTCGGGCATGTACTGCTTGAGCTCGGCCATGGTGGCGCGCACCTGGTTCGAGATCTCGATGGCGTTGGAGCCCGGCGCCTGGAAGATCGGCACCGCGACGGCCGACTTGTTGTCGAGCAGCGAGCGCAGCGCGTACTCGGCCGCGCCGAGCTCGATGCGGCCCAGGTCGCGCAGCCGTGTCACCGCGCCGTCGGCGCCGGTCTTGACGATGATGTCGCCGAACTCCTCCTCGTTCTGCAGCCGTCCCTGCGCATTGATCGACAGCTGCAGGTCCACGCCCGGCAGGCCCGGCGAGGCGCCCACCACGCCGGCGGCGGCCTGCACGTTCTGCTGGCGGATCGCGGCCACCACGTCGCTGGCCGACAGGCCGCGCGCGGCCACCTTCTGCGGATCGAGCCAGACGCGCATGGCGTAGTCGCCCGAGCCGAACAGCTGCACTTGGCCCACGCCGTCGATGCGCGCCAGCCGGTCCTTGACGTTGAGCACCGCGTAGTTGCGCAGGTAGGTCATGTCGTAGCGGTCGTTCGGCGACAGCAGGTGCACCACCATCGTCAGGTCCGGCGAGCTCTTCACGGTGGTGATGCCGAGGCGGCGCACCTCTTCCGGCAGCCGCGGCTCGGCCTGCGACACGCGGTTCTGCACCAGCTGCTGGGCCTTGTCGGGGTCGGTGCCGAGGCGGAAGGTCACGGTCAGCGTCATCAGCCCGTCGGTGGTGGCCTGGCTGCCCATGTAGAGCATGCCCTCGACGCCGTTGATGGCCTCCTCGAGCGGCGTGGCCACCGTCTCGGCGATCACCTTGGGGTTGGCGCCCGGGTACTGCGCACGCACCACCACCGAGGGCGGCACGACCTCGGGGTACTCGGAGATCGGCAGGCCGCGCAGCGCGATCAGCCCGGCGATCAGCATCAGCAGCGACAGCACGCCGGCGAAGATCGGTCGGTCGATGAAAAACTTGGACAGGTTCATGGCTCCCTCCCTCGGGGATACGGCGGAGACGCCGGGGGTCGGGCCCCCGGTCGGTTCAGGTCATCAGGATTGCGAGGCTGCGTCGCCGCGCGCCTGCAGCTCGGGCTTGGCGTCCATCGCCACCGGCTTCGGCGCGACCAGCGCGCCCGGACGGATGCGCTGCAGGCCGTTGACGACGATGCGCTCGTCGGCCTTCAGGCCGTCGGTCACGACGCGCAGTCCGTCGACGTGGGCACCGAGCCGCACCTCGCGGTACTCGGCGCGGTTGTCGGCGCCGATCACCATCACGAACTTCTTGCTCTGGTCGGTGCCGACCGCGCGCTCGTTGACCAACAGCGCGCTGCCGTTGCGGGCCTGGCCCATGCGCAGCCGCGCGAACTGGCCGGGCATCAGACTGCCGTCGGCGTTGTCGAACACGGCGCGCACGCGCACCGTGCCGCTCTTCGCGTCGACCTGGTTGTCCACCAGCTGCAGCTTGCCGAGCCGCGGCGTGTCGCTGTTCGCGGCGGTGCCCATCTGCACCGGGATGCGCTCGAGCTGGCTGCGCGCGCTCGCGCCGCTCGGAAGGTCCTTCAGCGCACGGGCCACCACCTGCTCGTCGGCGTCGAAGCTCGCGTAGATCGGGCTCACCGACACCAGCGTGGTCAGCACCGGCGCGCCGGGGCCGGCCGCCACCAGGTTGCCGACGGTGATCTCGAGCCGGCCCACGCGGCCGGCCACCGGCGCACGCACCTGCGTGTAGCCGAGGTTCAGGCGCGCCGACTGCAGTGCGGCCTGCGCGGCGCGCAGGCTGGCATCGGCCTCGAGCTGGCCGCTCACGCGCTCGTCGTACTCGCGCTGCGCGATGGCGCGCTCGTCCCACAGGCGCTGGGCGCGGTCACGCTCGCTGCGCGTGTACGCCACGCGCGCCTGGGCGGCGACCACCTGCGCCTCGGCGCGCTCCACGTCGGCCGCATAGGGCGCCGGGTCGATGGTGATCAGCAGCTCGCCCTGCTTGACCAGCGCGCCCTCGCGGAAGTGCACCGACTGCACCGCGCCGGCCACGCGCGAGCGCACGTCGACCCGTTCCACCGCTTCGAGGCGGCCGGAGAACTCGTCCCACGCCGCGACCTGGCTCTGCACGACGGTGGCCACCGAGACCGGCGTCGCCGCGGGGGCGGTCGGTGCCGGGTTGGCCTCGGCGTTGGGGCTGTTGAGTCCGAAGAAGGCGGCCGACACCGCGATCAGCGCGGTGAGGGCGGTGCCGGCGGCCCACAGGCGGCGCGGGCTGGGAGAGGAAGAGGGCTGGTTCATGAGAGGCTCCCGGGGCGGCGGTTCTGGATGGAGGAAGACGCGGAAACTGGAACGGCGGCCGGCGCATGAGCGCGCTGCAGAAAGGCCTGGAACTGCCCGCGGACCACGGGCGCCCAGGCGGCCTGCGCGCCGGCGGGCTGCTTGCAGGCGCAGGGCCAGCCGGTGGGTTGGTCGAGAAACGCCTCATCGACCTCGACGCCGGCGTCGCGCAGCCGCCGTGCATAGGCCAGCGCCTCGTCGCGCAACGGGTCGTCCTGCGCGGTGATCAGCAGCGTGCGCGGCACGCCGGTCAGCCGCATCGCCGAAGCGGGCGCCGCATACGGGTGGTCGGCGTCGGCGGCGCCGGGCAGGTACTGGTGCCAGCCGTCGGCCCACAGGCAACCGACGGGGCCGGCATCGGCATCGCGCAGCGAGGCGGTGGCCACGCAGGGATCGAGCATCGGCGACATCAGGATCTGGCCGGCCAGCGGCGGGCTGCGCCGGTCGCGCGCCATCAGTGCCACGGCCGCGGCCAGGTTGCCACCCGCCTCTTCGCCGGCGACCCAGACCGTCGCGCTCTGGCCGGCCAGCCGGCTGCGGTGGCGGTGCATCCAGGTGAGCGCAGCGTGGCCGGCCTCGATGGCGGCGGGAAAGGGGTGGGCGGGCGCCAGCGGGTAATCGAGCGACACCACCACCGCCCCGGCCTCGGCCAGCAGGCCGGCGACCGTGGCGCCGCTGTCCAGCCCGCCGGCCACGAAGGCGCCGCCGTGGAAGTGCAGCACCAGCGGCGCCGAGCGGCCGCGCGGGCGGCTGCCGTAGACGCGCGCCTTCAGCGGCTCACCGGCATCGACCGGGATCCATTGGTCCGCCCAGACCACCACGGCCGGCGGGCGGCGCAAGGGGGCGGAGCGGGGCGGCGAGGTGGTCATGAGGGCGTCGGGCCGCAGAGACGGCATGAAGCGTGTTGCGATGCAGCAGAAGATAGTGGCGGGCGTTGAAACAATAAATAGCCGTTTCGCTCACGATTTGTTTCACCAACGCAATAATCCGGCCGCCGCGTCGGTGCGGCATCACCAGCGCGGGGAGGCGGCGCCCATGGACAAGTTCTCTGCGATGCAGGCCTTCGTGCGCGTGGTCGAGGCCGGCAACTTCACGAAGGCGGCCGACTCGCTGCAGCTGCCCAAGCCCTCGGTGACGCGGCTGGTGCAGATGCTCGAGGCGCAGCTGCAGACCAAGCTGCTGAACCGCACGACGCGGCGCGTCACGGTCACGCCGGACGGCGCGGCCTACTACGACCGCGCGATCCGGCTGCTGGGCGACATCGACGAACTCGAGTCGAGCATGTCGCACGCGAAGACCAGCCCGCGCGGGCGGCTGCGCATCGACGTCGGCTCGTCGGTCGGCACGCTGGTGCTGATCCCGGCGCTGCCGCAGTTCCATGCGCTCTATCCCGACATCCAGATCGACCTCGGCGTCAGCGACCGCCCGGTCGACCTGCTGAGCGAGAACGTCGACTGCGTGCTGCGCGGTGGCGAACTGATCGACCAGTCGCTGGTGGCGCGTCGCGTTGGCGAGCTGCAGTTCCTGGCCGCCGCGTCGCCCGATTACCTGAAGCGCCACGGCATGCCGCGACATCCGCGCGAGCTCGAGTCGGGCGCGCACGCGGTGATCGGCTTCTTCTCGGCGCGCACCGGCCGGCAGTACCCGTTCGACTTCCACAAGGACGGCGAGCGCATCGAGGTGGCGGGCCGCTACGTGCTGTCGGTCAACGACTCCAACGCCTACGTGGCGGCCGGCCTCGCCGGACTCGGCGTCGTGCAGGCCGCGACCTTCATGCTGCAGACCCACATCAGCCGCGGCGAGCTCGAGCCCGTGCTGGCGGACTGGTGCTCGGAGCCGGTGCCGATCCACGTGGTCTACCCACCAACCGCCATCTCAGCGCCAAGCTGCGCGTGTTCGTCGACTGGGTCGCGGAGCTGTTCGCGCGTGACGACCTGATGCAGCGCAAGAGCAGCCTGCCGCGCGTGGCGCGCTAGGCAGCTGTCGTGCGCGCCGCTCCCGGCACGTCCGGCGCCGTGGCCAGCTTGAACACGCTGACCAGGTCGGCCCGCAAGGCGGCGTGGTGCACGAGATTGCGTGCTGCGATGGCGCTGCGGCGGCTGCGGCCGCGCGCACGTCGGCGGCCGCCTGTGCCCGGGCGCTGATGCCTGCGCATCGTCGACGAGTAGATGATCGACGAGTCTGTCGGCCGGTGAAGCGGTGAGCAGGGCCGCAAAGGCCCGCGGCTCGCACGGTTTGTTGCGGCGCAACACAATGCGCCCGATGCGCCCCTCCGATCCTGCACCCGCGTCACAGCCGTCATCGCCCCCCGCCCGCGACCGGACGTTCTGGCCGGCGGTGGTTGCGCTCGGCGTCGGCGGCTTCGCCATCGGCACCGGCGAGTTCGTGATCATGGGCCTGCTGCCCGAGGTGGCCCGTGACCTCGGCGTGAGCATCCCGCAGGCCGGCCACGTGATCAGCGCCTACGCGCTGGGCGTGGTGATCGGTGCACCGGTGCTGGCGGTGCTGGCCGCCGGCTGGCCGCGGCGCCGGCTGCTGATGGCCCTGATGGCGCTGTTCGCGCTGGGCAACTTCGCCAGTGCGCTGGCGCCGGGCTATCTGTCGCTGAACGCGCTGCGCTTCATCGCCGGCCTGCCGCACGGCACCTACTTCGGTGTGGCCGTACTGGTGGCCGCCTCGCTGGCGCCACCCGATCGCCGCGCCGGCGCGGTGGGTCTGGTGATGCTGGGCCTGACCAGCGCCACGCTGGTCGGCGTGCCGATCGCAGCCTGGATGGGCCAGCACTGGGGCTGGCGGTCCGCATTCGTGCTGGTCGGTGCGATCGCCGCGCTGGCCTGCGTGCTGGTGCGCCGCGGCGTGCCCGACCTGCCGGCGGCGCAGGGCGCGAGCCCGCTGCGCGAGCTGGGCGCGCTGGCGCGGCCCCAGGTGTGGCTCACGCTGGGCATCGGCGCCATCGGCTTCGGCGGCATGTTCGCGGTGTTCAGCTACATCAAGCCCACGCTGACCGAGGTGTCCGGCCTGCCGCTGGGCGCGGTGCCGGCGGTGCTGTCGCTGTTCGGCCTGGGCATGGTGGCCGGCAACCTGGTGGGCTCGCGGCTCGCCGACCGCGCGCTGATGCGCACGGTGGCCGGCCTGCTGCTGTGGAGCGCGCTGGTGCTGGGCTCCTTCGTGTTCACCGCCCACCACCCGGTCAGCGCCGCCGCCAGCGTGTTCCTGGTCGGCACCGTGGTGGCGCTGGCGCCGGCGCTGCAGATCCGCCTGATGGACGTGGCCGGCGACGCGCAGACGCTGGCCGCGGCGCTGAACCACTCGGCCTTCAACATGGCCAACGCGCTCGGTGCCTGGCTGGGCGGCGTGGCCATCGCGGCCGGCCTGGGCTGGACCTCGACCGGCTGGGTCGGCGCGCTGCTCGCGCTGGGCGGGCTGGTGGTGTTCGGCCTCGC
>NZ_AZSN01000156.1:0-8270 GCF_000576225.1 Methylibium sp. T29-B
CCACCAGCCAGCGCGCCAGCACGGCAGAAGCAGTGCGCCGGCGATGCCGTGCAGCCCATCGCCAGGCTGGCGTACGCGCCGGCGCGTGGATGGATCGACCACGCGCGTGCCGTGCCGATGCCGTGCGCGGCCAGCCCGGCCGCGAAACCGCGCGCCGCCCAGTCGCGCACGCTCAGCGCGTTGAGCAGCGGCGTGACGATCAGCGCGCCGACGATGCCGGTCGTCACCGCGAACACCGCCGCCAGCGTGGCCGAGCCACCGATGCGCTCGGCGATGCCCATCGCGATCGGTGCGGTCACCGATTTCGGCAGCAACGAGGCCAGGATCAACTTCGATCCACCCAGCGCCCAGGCCGTGCCGAGCGCCACCGTGATCGAGGTCGCGGCCCCCAGCAACAGCGCGAGCAGCAAGGTTCCGGCGCGCGCCCGCAGCTCGGGCCACAGGCGCGCCAACGGCACCGCCAGCGCGACCGTCGCGGTGCCGAGCAGGAAATGCACGAACTGCGCGCCCTCGAAGTAGCGGCGGTAGGGCGTACCGGTCGCCGCGAGCACCGCGATGATCGCCAGCACCGACCACAGCACCGGATTGGCCAGCGGATGGCGCCCGCTGCGCGCCGACACGCGCTCGGCGATCACGTAGGCGCCGAGGGTCAGCGTCAGCCCGAACAGCGGCGTGGCGGCCAGGTAGACCCACACCTCGGCCAGCGGCTCCAGCGCGCCGCTCAGGCCGACCGGCAGCGTCAGCGCGCGGGACGCGCTCATGGCGCCGGCGCCTCGTCGTCGGTGTCGTCCGACCCCAGCCGGCGCGACAGGAACCACGCCGTGACGGCGATCGCCGCGGCGGTGCTGGCCACCAGCGCCACCACCCACGCCAGACCCTCGCGCACCAACGGCTCCCAGTACAGCATCACGCCGACGGCGGCCGGGATGAAGAAGATCGACAGATGGGCCAGCAGGCCGTCGGCCGCCTGCTCGAGCGGTGCCCAGGCCGGCTTGCCCACGCGCTGCCGCAGCAGCAGGCCGGCGAGCAGCAGCACCAGCCCGATCACCGGCCCCGGCACCGGCGCGTGCGTGAGCTGCGCGATCGCCTCGCCGAGCGACTGGAACAACAGCAGCGCGGCCAGGCCCTGGATCATGGTCGGTCGCGGCCGGGCACTGGGGCCGCCTGGCTCAGGCGACAGCGTCGGCGGGCAGCGCCGCGATCACCTGCGCCACCGCGGCCGTGAGCCGCTTGCCGTAGGGCAGGTGCAGGAACTCGTTCGGGCCGTGGGCGTTGCTCTTCGGACCCAGCACGCCGCAGACCATCATCTGGGCCTTCGGGAAGCCCTGCTGCAGCAGGCTCATCAGCGGGATCGTGCCGCCCTGGCCGACGTAGCCGCAGGGCGCACCGTAGTGCGCGCGCGAGGCCGCCTGCAGCGCCGTCTCCAGCCAGGGCTCGATCGGCGGGGCGTTCCAGCCGCTGGCCCCCAGGCGCCGACCCGGCCGTCCGGCGCGAACACCACCTTGGCGTTGTAGGGCGCGTTGTCCTCCAGCAGTGCCTTGAGCCGCACCGCGGCGTCGTGGCCGTCGACCAGCGGCGGCAGGCGCAGGCTCAGCTTGAAAGCCGTGACCGGCCGCAGCACGTTGCCGGCGTCGGCGATGGCCGGCAGGCCGGCGGCGCCGGTCACGCTGAGTGTGGGACGCCACGTGCGGTTCAGGAGCGCCTCGGTGGCGTCGGTGCTCATCGGCAGCACCGAGCCGCCGTCGGCACCACAGGCCCACGGAAAGCGCTTCCAGACCTCGTCGCCCAGCACGCGCGCCGTCTCGGCGGCCTGTGCCATGCGCTCGGCCGGGATCTCGCAGTGCAGGCTCTGCGGCAGCAGGCGGCCGGTGGCAGCGTCCTCCAGCCGGTCGAGCAGCTGGCGCAGCACGCGCAGGCTCGACGGCACGATGCCGCTCGAATCGCCGGAGTGCACGCCTTCGCTCAGCACCTCGACACGCAGCGTTCCCGTGACGTTCCCGCGCAGCGAGGTGGTGAGCCAGAGCTGGTCGTAGTTGCCCGCGCCGGAGTCGAGGCAGACCACCAGGCTCACGTCGCCGAGCCGCGGCTTGAGCGCGTCGATATAGGCCGGCAGATCGCCCGAGCCCGACTCCTCGCAGGTCTCGATCAGCCCGACGCAGCGCGGCCGCGGCACGCCCTGCGCGTCGAGCGCCTGCAGCGCCGTGACGGCCGCGTAGACCGCATAGCCGTCGTCGGCACCGCCGCGGCCGTAGAGCAGGCCGTCCTCGAGCTTCGGCGTCCATGGTCCCAGGTCGGCGCGCCAGCCGCTGAATTCGGGCTGCTTGTCGAGATGTCCGTAGAGCAGCACGGTGGGCGCGCCGGCCGCATTGCCGCCCGGCGTGGTGGCCGGCAGCTCGAAGAAGATCACCGGCGTGCGCGGCGTGCCGTCGGCTTCGCGCAGCGCAATTACTTCGAGCTTCAGCCCGGCGAGCCGCTGCCGCTCGACCCAGGCCGCGGCGCGGTGCACCACGCGGTCGATGTGGCCGTGCGCGGCCCAGTCCGCATCGAACATCGGGCTCTTGGCGGGGATGGCGATGTAGTCGATCAGCTCGGGCACGATCTGCGCGTCCCAGGCCTGGTCGACGTGGCCCTGCAAGACGCCGGCGTCGAGGCCGGGCAGGCGGTCGGGAGCGTTCATGGCGATGCGCGCTGGATGCGCGAGGTGGAGCGACGGGCCAGTATAGGCAGCCCCCTCTCCAGGGCATCCTGCCCGCATGAAGAGCTGGCCGAAGACTTGCAAGCCGTCCTGCAATAGGCTTGCAGGCTTCGGGGGCATTTCACGGCCATCGCTTGATGACCGTTGGGTCAGTAACATCCCCCTCCTGCACAAAAGACACACGTGGAGTGGCGGACGATCTCCGAACGTGTGCGCCCCTCAGGGAGGACTTCGCACGGCTGTCGCGGAGGCCTCGATGCCTCACCACCTCTTTCTCCTAGGTGCTCTCATGCGTGACTCCGTTGCCTCCCCTGTTCCGTTCCGACATGCCGCCGCGCTGCTGATCGCCGTGTCGCTGGCCACCGGCATGCTGACGGCCTGCGGCGAGCGCGCCGAGGCGCAGGGCGGCCCGCCGCCGGCCCCGCCGGTCTCGGTGGCCCCGGCGGTGCAGAAGCCGATCGCCGACAGCGAGGAGTTCACCGGCCGCCTCGAGGCGCTGGAGACCGTCGACATCCGGCCGCGCATCGGCGGCACGATCGACCGCGTGCACTTCGTCGATGGCGCCACCGTCAAGAAGGGCGCGCTGCTGTTCACGATCGATCCCCGCCCCTACCAGGCCGAGGTGGCGCGTGCCGAATCGCAGCTCGCCGCCGCGCAGTCGCGCGCCGAGCTGGCCAAGGCCGAACTGGCCCGCGCGCAGAAGCTGCTGGACGCCAAGGCCGTGTCGCGCCAGGAGTTCGACCAGCTCGGCTCCGGCGAACGCACCTCGCAGGCCGACATCCGCGCCGCCGAGGCGGCCCTGCGCGTGGCGCGCCTCAACGTGGAGTACACGGCGGTGCGCGCGCCGATCGCCGGGCGCCTGTCGCGCGCCAACATCACCGCCGGCAACCTGGTCGACGACAAGACGGTGCTGACCACGCTGGTGGCCACGCACAAGGTCTACGCCTACTTCGACGGCAGCGAGCAGACCTTCCTGCGTCTGCGCAAGGCCAACGACGCCCAGCTGAACGTGAAGATGGGCCTGGCCAACGAGAGCGGCTTCCCGCACACCGGCAAGGTCGACTTCATCGACAACCGCCTCAACACCCAGACCGGCGCGATCCGCATCCGCGCGGTGTTCGACAACGCAGACGGCCAGTTCACGCCGGGCCTGTTCGCCCGGCTGCAGGTGGCGGGCAGCACCTCCTACGACGCGGTGCTGACGCCCGAGCGTGCGATCGGCACCGACCAGAGCAAGAAGTTCGTGTTCGTGGTCGGCGCCAACAACGTCGCCGAGTTCCGCGAAGTCAAGCTCGGCGCGCTGATCGACGGCATGCGCGTGGTCACCAGCGGCCTGAAGCCGGGCGAGCTGGTGGTGGTCAGCGGCCTGCAGCGGGTGCGCCCGGGTGCGCCGCTGGCGCCGGAGAAGCTCGATGTCGACGCCCGCGGCATGCCGGTCGAGAAGCCGGTCGCGCCGCCGCCGGGCGCCGGCGGCAAGAAGGACGAGAAGAAGGCCGCGCTGAGCGCGCCGGTCGCGGCTGCGCGCGCCGCCTGATCCGGGAGCGGCTTCCATGAACCTGTCCCGCTTCTTCATCGACCGGCCGATCTTCGCGGCCGTGCTGTCGGTCTTCATCACGCTGGTCGGCGCGATCGCGATCTTCAAGCTGCCGATCTCCGAATACCCCGAGGTCGCGCCGCCGCAGGTGGTGGTGCGCGCGCAGTTCCCCGGCGCGAACCCGCGCGTGATCGCCGAGACGGTGGCCACGCCGCTCGAGGAGCAGATCAACGGCATCGAGAACATGCTCTACATGGGCAGCCAGGCCTCGGCCGACGGTGCCCTGACGCTGACGATCAGCTTCAAGATCGGCACCAACCCCGAGGTGGCCGAGACTGCGGTGCAGAACCGCGTGAACCGCGCGCTGCCGCGCCTGCCCGAGGTGGTGCGCCAGATCGGCGTGACCACCGAGAAGAGCTCGCCGAACCTGACCATGGTGGTGCACATGGTCTCGCCGGACAACAAGTACGACGCGCTCTACCTGCGCAACTACGCCACGCTCAACGTGCGCGACCCGCTGCTGCGCATCCCGGGCATGGGCTCGGTGCAGACCTTCGGCTCGGGCGACTACGCGATGCGCATCTGGCTCGACCCGCAGAAGCTGTCGGCCCGCGGCCTGACCTCGGCCGACGTGGTGGGCGCGATCCGCGAGCAGAACGCGCAGGTCGCCGCCGGTGTGGTGGGCGCGCCGCCGTCACCGAACAACACCGAGTTCCAGCTCGCGATCAACACCCAGGGCCGGCTCAGCAGTGAGCAGGAGTTCGGCGACATCATCGTGCGCGCCGACACCGCCGACGGTTCGGTGATCCGCGTGCGCGACCTCGGCCGCGTCGAGCTCGGCCCCAACACCTACTCGCTCGGTTCGCTGCTGAACAACAAGGAAGCAGCCGCGATCGGCATCTTCCAGGCGCCCAACTCCAATGCGTTGCAGCTGTCGAACGACGTGCGCGCCACGATGGAGCGGCTGAAGGCCGACTTCCCGCCCGGCGTCGACTACGCCATCGTCTACGACCCCACGCGCTTCGTCGCCACCTCGATCGAGAAGGTGATCCACACGCTGGTCGAGGCGATCGCGCTGGTGGTGCTGGTGGTGATCGTGTTCCTGCAGACCTGGCGCGCGTCCATCATCCCGCTGCTGGCGGTGCCGGTGTCCATCGTCGGCACCTTCGCGGTGCTGCTGGCGCTGGGCTTCTCGATCAACACCCTCACGCTGTTCGGCCTGGTGCTGGCGATCGGCATCGTGGTCGACGACGCGATCGTGGTGGTGGAGAACGTGGAACGCAACATCGAGGCCGGCCTGAGCCCGCGCGATGCGAGCGTGAAGGCGATGCAGGAGGTGTCGGGCCCGATCATCGCCATCGGCCTGGTGCTGTGCGCGGTGTTCGTGCCGCTGGCCTTCGTGTCCGGCCTGTCCGGCCAGTTCTACAAGCAGTTCGCCGTGACGATCGCGATCTCCACGGTGATCTCGGCGTTCAACTCGTTGACCCTGTCGCCGGCGCTCAGCGCCATCCTGCTGAAGCCGCACCACGCGAAGAAGGACTGGTTGACGCGCGGCATGGACAAGGTGTTCGGCCGCTTCTTCGGCTGGTTCAACCGTTTCTTCACGCGCAATGCCGACCGCTACAGCCGCGGCGTCACCGGCACCGTCGTCAAGCGCAAGTCGATCGCGCTGGTGATCTACGCAGTGCTGCTGGGTGCCACCCTGCTGCTGTTCAAGCTGGTCCCGCCGGGCTTCGTGCCGCAGCAGGACAAGCAGTACCTGATCGGCATCGCGCAGTTGCCCGACGGCGCGAGCCTCGAACGCACCACCAAGGTCATCCGCCAGCTCAGCGAGATCGCGCTGTCGGTCCCGGGCGTGAAGAGTTCGGTGGCCTTCCCCGGCCTGTCGATCAACGGCTTCACCGCGGCGCCCAACTCGGGCATCGTGTTCCTGAGCCTCGACGAGTTCGAGAACCGCACGGCGCCGGAGCAGAGCGCCGACGCGATCGTCGGGCAGGTCAACCAGCGGCTGGGCGCGATCCAGGACGCCTTCATGTTCGTGCTGTCGCCGCCGCCGGTGAGCGGCCTGGGCAATGCCGGGGGCTTCAAGCTGCAGCTGCAGGATCGCGACTCGCTGGGCGAGGGGGCGCTCAACGGTGCGGTGCAGCAGTTGATGGGCCGCATCTACGGCAACCCCAACAGCACGATCACGCAGGCGTTCTCGAACTACCAGATCAACGTGCCGCAGCTGTTCGCCAACGTCGACCGCACCAAGGCCAAGCAGATGGGGGTCAACCTCAGCGACATCTACGAGACGATGCAGACCTATCTGGGTTCGCTCTACGTCAACGACTTCAACCGCTTCGGCAAGACCTACCAGGTGATCGTGCAGGCCGACTCCGGCCACCGCGCGAAGGCCGAGGACATCGGCGCGCTGAAGATCCGCAACGCCGCCGGCGAGATGGTGCCGCTGTCGGCCATGATGCGCATCGAACCCACCTTCGGGCCGGGTTCGGTGGGCCGCTACAACGGCTTCTACACCGCCGACTTCAACGGCGCGGCCAAGCCCGGCTTCAGCTCCGGCGAGGCGCAGGCCGAGATGGAGAAGATCCTGAAGGAGACGCTGCCGCGCGGCATCAGCTACGAGTGGACCGAGCTGGTCTACCAGGAGAAGACCGCCGGCAACACGATGATCTACATCTTCCCGCTGTGCGTGCTGCTGGTGTTCCTGGTGCTGGCGGCCACCTACGAGAGCACCACGCTGCCGCTGGCGATCATCCTGATCGTGCCGATGTGCATCCTGAGCGCGATCACCGGCGTGTGGCTCAGCGGCTTCCTGGGGCAGCCGGCCGACAACAACATCTTCACGCAGATCGCCTTCGTGGTGCTGGTGGGGCTGGCGTGCAAGAACGCCATCCTGATCGTCGAGTTCGCCCGCGAGCTGGAGGACCACGGCCGCAGCACCGTCAAGGCGGTGGTCGAGGCCTGCCGCCTGCGGCTGCGTCCGATCCTGATGACGTCGATCGCCTTCATCGCCGGCGTGATCCCGCTGGTGCTGTCCAGCGGCGCCGGCGCCGAGATGCGCCAGGCGATGGGCATCGCGGTGGCGAGCGGCATGCTCGGCGTCACCGTGTTCGGCCTGTTCCTGACGCCGGTGTTCTACGTGCTGCTGCGCAAGCTCGCCCCCAAGAAGCACCTGCCCACCGCCCATGCCGCGCCGCTGAAGCCGCGCGCCCCGACGGGAGACGACCATGCGTGACGCCCCTATCCTCCGGCTGCCCTTCCGTCTCGGCGTGCTGGCCGCGGCCGCCCTGATCGCCACCGGCTGCGCGGTCGGTCCGAACTACGAGCGGCCCGCCCGCACGGTGGATGCCGAATTCATCAATGCCGGCGCGTCGGCCAACAACACCCAGCCGGTGTCGGCCGACATCGCCAGCTTCTGGCGCGGCTTCGGCGACGAGGCGCTGAGCACGCTGGTCGAACGCGCGCTGGCCGCCAACGGCGACGTGCGCATCGCGCAGGCACGCCTTCAGGAGGCACGCGCCGATCTCGGGCTGGCCCAGGCCGCGCTGCTGCCCGACGTCGGCGTCAGCGCCGGCGCGACGCGCGGCGTCACGCCGATCACGCAGGCGCCGGGCCTGTCGCGCAGCGACCGCACCGGCACGGTCTACGACGCCGGCTTCGTCGCGAACTGGGAGCTCGACTTCTTCGGCCGCAACCGCCGCGCCAGCGAGTCGGCCGCGGCGCTGGTCGCCGCCAGCGAGGCCGGCCTGCACGCGGCCCACACCGCGGTGGCCGCGGAGGTGGCGCGCAACTACCTGGAGCTGCGCGGCCTGCAGCAGCGGCTGCAGGTCGCCGACACCTCGCTGGTCAACCAGCGCGAGTCGCTGCGCATCACCGAGGCCCGGCTCGACGCCGGCCGCGGCACCCAGCTCGACATCGCGCGGGCGCGCACGCTGGTCGAGAACACCGAGGCCACGCGGCCCACGCTGCAGGCCGCGATCGACCGCACGATCTACCGCCTGGCCACGCTGAGCGCGCAGCCGCCGCGCGCGCTGGCGA
>NZ_AZSN01000157.1:0-8265 GCF_000576225.1 Methylibium sp. T29-B
CCGCTCGCGCTGCCGGCTCCGACCCCGGCCAAGCCGCCCAAGGCCGCCGCGGCGCCGATGATCGAGCGACGCGGCCCCAACCGCGCGACCAACGTGGTGCGCCCGGCCTTCCAGGCCAAGGCGCCCTCCTCCACGACTGCCGAGGCGGCAGCGGCCCGCAGCGGCACCGACGACTGGGAATCGTTCTGACGGTTCGCGCCACCCCGCACGAAGCGCCGCGACATCGCTGATCGCGGGCGCCCGCCCGGCGTTACAGTCGGCGCTTCGTCCTGTTCCCGGGGGCTGAGCGCCGCATGGATTCGGTCTTTCGACGTCGGGCAACGCAGGTCGCGCTGGGCATCGGCGCGATCTACATCGTCGCCGGCATCGCCTGGATCTTGCTGTCCGATGCGCTGGTGCTCCAGGTCTCGAACGACATCGACTGGCTGACGTTCGCCCAGCGCTACAAGGGCATCGCTACGTGCTCTTGAGCGGCCTGCTGGTCGTCGCGCTGGTGCGCACCGGCAACCTGGCGCTGCTGAAGGCCCAGCAGCGGCTGCACATCGGCGAGGTGCGGGTGCAGGACCTGTTCCAGCACCACCCGAAGCCGATGTGGGCCTTCGACGAGGAGACGCTGCGCTTCATCGCGGTGAACCACGCCGCGGTCGCGCACTACGGCTATACCGAGGCCGAATTCCTGGGCATGCTGGCCACCGACATGCGCCCGCCCGAGGACGTGCCGCAGATGATGCGCCTGCTGAGCGAGACGCTGACGCCGCACCACGATGCCGGCATCGTGCGTCACCGCAAGAAGAACGGCGAGCTGTGCCATGTGCACGTGAGCCTGCACCGCATGCGCATCCGGCACCGCGACAGCGTGCTGGTGATCGCCGACGACGTGACCGACGAGGTCCGCACGCGCGACGCGCTCAAGCGCCAGGAACTGCAGTTCCGCCAGCTGCACGACAGCCTGCAGGAAGCGCTGTGGATCGGCAAGGACGACGTGCGCGAGATGCTCTATGCGAGCCCGGCGTTCCTGACGATCTGCGGCCACTCCGCGCGCTCGCTGCTGCAGGACCGCACGCTGTGGCTGTCGCTGGTGCACCCGGAGGACCGGCCGATCGCCGAGGAATCGCTGCTCAACCTGGTGGCGTTCGGCAGCGCGCAGTGCGAGTACCGCATCTGCCGTCCGGACGGCAGCGTGCGCTGGGTGGCCGACCGCAAGCGCCGCATCGTCGACGCGAGCGACGGCTCGCGGCTGGTGGGCGGGATCATCGAGGACATCACCGACGTCCGGGCGGCCGCGCAGGCCCTGCGCGACGCCAACGAGCAGCTGGAGGAACGCGTGCAGGCCCGCACCGCCGCGCTGCAGTTCGCCAACGACGAGCTCGACGCCTTCGCCCGCACGGCCGCCCACGACCTGAAGACACCGCTGAACGCCATCATCGGCTTCATCGGCCTGCTGCGGGCACGCTATGCGCCGGCGCTGGGCCCCGAGGGGGACCGGATGAGCGCGCTGGTGGAAAGCTCGGCGCGCGGCATGAACCACCTGATCAACGACCTGCTGGCGCTGTCGCAGGTGGCGACGCACCAGTTGCAGCCGGTGTCCGTGGACCTGAGCGCCATCGCCCGCGACGTGGTGGCCGAGCTGCGGCAGTCCGAGCCCGGCCGCCAGGCCGAGGTGAGGATCGAGGACGGGCTGCACGCGCAGGCCGACCCCGGACTGGCCCGCTCGCTGCTCATGAACCTGATCGGCAACGCCTGGAAGTACTCGGGCAAGCGCGCGTGCGCCGAGATCGAGGTGGGCCGTGTCGAGTCTCCGGACGGCACGGAGTTCTTCGTGCGCGACAACGGCGCCGGCTTCGACACGCGGCAGGCGGACAAGCTCTTCAAGCCCTTCCAGCGGCTGCACGAAGCGTCGGAGTTCAGCGGCACCGGCGTCGGGCTGGCCACCTGCCAGCGCATCGTGCGCCGCCATGGCGGGCACATCCGCCTGAGCTCGCAGCCCGACGTGGGCACCACGGTGTTCTTCTCGCTCTCCGGCCGCGCCAGGACGCGCCCTGCCGACGAGCCGCCGCGCGACTCGGGCTTCGCGCGGCTCGCCTGACCTGACCGGCAGCGGACGCGCCGGCGAGGGCTCAGGCGGTCGGCGTACCGCGCTGCTCCGCCACGTGTTCGCGCTGCAGGGCGATCCGCAGCCGGCAGCGTGGCATGCCGACGACCAGCGGCTTCCCGCTGGCCGGCACGCGCCGGACGTCACCCGGCGAAAGGATCGTGTCGGCCAGGCACCCTTCCCGCGTCAGCCACGCCGTTCCGCTCAGGCATGCGACCCACACGTCCGTCGGCGAGGTGATGCGGTAGGGCTCGGCGAACGCGACGTCCACCTCCAGGGCGTCGGGTCGCGACACGGCGCCCGGTCGGCGCCAGAGGCGCAGCGCTGCACCCACGGTACGCTCCAGGCGTTCGTTCCACGCGATCAGGACGTGGCGAGAGCTCGGCTTCATGATGCGGGCGGGGGGTCCGTCAATACGGATCGCCGTTCTTGTGCAGGAACTGCCACCGGCCGCCCTCGCCCAGCTGCGCCACGAGGTCGTCGTCCGGGTAGATCGCGCTGTCGCCAGCGGTCCTGTCGCCCACCACCAGGAAGAGGCAATCGTGGTCGGTGCGATTGACCAGCCGGTGCGCGTCGCCGCTGCCCGCGCGGAATCCGGCGCACATGCCGGGCTGCAGCGGCGTCTCGCCCGCGTCGGTGACCAGCGTCGGCGAGCCCGCCACGACGTAGACGAACTCGTCCTGCCGGCGGTGCGCGTGCCGCAGCGCCGACACCGCGCCGGGCGCCAGCAGCGTCAGGTTGACGCCGAAGTTCGACAGGCCGAAGGCATCACCGAGCGGACGGATGACGCGCCCCGCCATGCGGGACGCGAAGGGCTCGGGATAGTTGGACGGCTTCGTCCGCACGGCGGCCTGGAGCGCGTGGATCGCCACCGGCTTCTGGTCCTCATTCATCGGTTCCTCCGACTCTGGATGTCATGGGTTCGCCGCCACGGTCCGGGACTCGACGAGGCGGCGGGTCAGGAACGCCAGGATCTCGTCGCGCGCCGCCAGCGTGGGCTGCCCGGCTTCGTCGATCAGGTGCGCGGTGACCACGCTGTGAGGGGTGGGCACGTGCTGCGCGAAGAACGACGGAACCTCCGTGTTCGCGGCCGCGTCCGGAAGCACCCGCGCCACGAACCGTTCGCCCAGCGCCTCGGCGTAGGCCGCAAAGCGCTCGGCCCTGCAGAACCGGTCGCCCTGGAAGCGGAAGGCGAGGACCGAGAGGTCTTCGCTGTCGAGCCGTTGGCGGACGGCCGCGATCTCGTCGGGCGAGATCTCGATGCCGCCCGGATCGTCCAGCGGCAGCGACGGCTGCGACAGCACCGGCGCCAGCATCGCGGGCTCCAGCATCATCGACAGCGCGAAGTTGCCGGTCCAGCACATGCCGATGGCGCCGACACCGGGCCCGCCGCACTCCTGGTGCGCCAGCCGCGCCAGCGACCGGAGCCAGTGGGTGACCGGACTCGACCGGTTGCCACCGTCCCGGCCGGCGAAGGCCCGGAACTCCGCGCTCACGCACGCCCGGCGGAACACGGCGGCCCCTTCGTCGGCATGGGCGACCGCACCATCGCGGCCGAACAGCGACGGCATGTAGACGGTCAGGCCCGCGTCGCGCACCCAGCGGCCGAAGCGCGCGACGTGGGGCTGATGCCCGGCATCTCGCTCAGCACGATCACCGCCGGCCCCGTGCCAGCCACGTGCACCACCTTGGCCATGCCGTCGAGCGTGATCTCGCGATGCGCGAAGTCCTCGAGCGCATCGTCGTCCTCCAGGCTGCGCTGGGTCATCGTGGGTTCTCCCTTTCCGCGCGTTCAGAGCGTGCCCTGCTCCAGGCCGTGCAGGTAGTTGAATTCGGGGGCCTCGACGCCGGCACGTCGCCGGATCTCCTCCAGCCCCGGCGATTCGAAGAAGGCGCGGGCCTCCGCGAGCGATGTCCATCGCGAAAAGTGAACCACCCGGTTGGCATCGTGCTCGTCACGCAGGAGCTGGTAGCTCAGTTCACCGGCGCGCCGGCGCAGCGCGGCGGCCTCGTCGAAGACCTGCTTCCAGGCCGCGTAGTCGCGCACGGAGTGGATGATCAGCACGTGGTCCATCGGGTCTCCTGGATGTGGATCGTAGGAACGGGGGCCGGCCGCTGCGCGATGCCCGGCGCCGAAGTCATGACGCCCCCCCGGGCGTAGGGTGCGAAGCATCGGCCGAGCTCGGCCCCGCTCACGGCAGCCCGTGCATAGGACGCGCTGCCGTGCTCTCGCAACTCGCTCGCCGCGCGCAGGAACTCGCCGAACGCGGCGCGTGTCAGTAAGGCGCCGACGCTGATGCGCCGCACCCCGAGCTGCGCCAGCTCCGGCGCCCCCAGCTCCAGGCACGGGTCGCCGAGCATCACGTTGACGGGCCGATCGACGGAGCGCACGACGGTCGCGATGTCCTGCGGGCGGATCAGGCCCGGCGCGAACAGCACATCGGCGCCGGCCTCCTGGTAGGCCTGCAACCGCGCGATGGTGTCCGCCAGATCCGGCTGGCCGACGCGGTAGTTCTCGGCCCGCGCCGTCAGCACGAACGGGAACGGCAGCGACCGCGCCGCTTCCACTGCGGCGCGGATGCGCTCGGCGGCGAACTCGCGCGCGTAGAGCCGGTCACCAGGGCCGCTGCGTGCATCCTCGATGGAGCCGCCCACGACGCCGGCGTCGGCCGCGAGCCGGAGGGTCCGGGCCACGACTTCGGGTGCGTCGCCGAAGCCGTTCTCGAGATCGGCGGTGACCGGGAGGTGGGTGGCCGCGGCGATCTCGGCCAGGTGCGCCATGAGCGCTTCGCGCGGGACGCAGTTGTCGGGCACGCCGCGAGAGAAGGCGTAGCCGGCGCTGGTGGTCGCCAGGGCCTCGAAACCCAGCCCCGCGAGCAGCCGCGCGCTGCCCACGTCCCACGGGTTCGGCACGATGAAGCCGTCGGCGCGGGCATGCAGCGCCCGGAACGCCAGCGCCTTAGCGTGCCGGGAGGGCCACGAAGCGGGCGGGTCGGTTGTCACCACGGTCTCCGGTTGAAGCAGGGGCCGGCACGCATGCCGGTTCGAGGTTCGGATTACAGGACCGCGCCGCCTGTGCTTCAATCGATCATTCCGTCGCATCGCATACGCTCCAGGAATGTCACTCCCTCTCGTACGACTGCCGTCGCTCGACCTGATCCGGGGTTTCGTCGCGGTGGGACGCCGCATGAGCATCACGCTCGCGTCGCAGGACCTGTGCCTCACGCAATCCGCCGTCAGCCGGCAGATCGGCGCGCTGGAAGAGCAGCTCGGCGTGAAGCTGCTGGTCCGCGGCTACCGCTCCATCGCGTTCACGGCCGAAGGCGAACGGCTGTTCCGCAGCGCCGACGGCGCGGTGCAGCAGATGCAGGACGTGATGGGCGAGATCCACACCACCGGCGTGCTGCGACCGGTGATGCTGAGCGCGAGCATCGGCGTGACGGGCCTGTGGCTGCTGCCGCGGCTGAGCCGGTTCCAGAAGCTGCATCCGGGCGTGGACCTGCGCGTGTCCGCGAACAACCGCGTGGCCGACCTGCGCAGCGACGGCATCGACCTGGCCATCCGCTACACCACGCCGGCCTTGGCGCCGGCCGGGGCGACCCGCCTGTTCGGCGAATCCGTCGCGCCGGTGGCCCACCCTTCACTGGGCCTCAAGTCCCTGCGGTCGGCGCAGGCGCTCGCGAAGGTCTCGCTGCTGGAGTTCGACGACCCGACGCACCCCTGGCTGCGATGGGGCGACTGGCTCGGTGCCGCAGGCTGGTCCGACGTGCGGCACCAGGGCATGCTGCACTTCAACCAGTACGACCAGGTGATCCAGGCCGCGCTGGACGCGCAGGGCGTGGCGCTGGGGCGCATCGAGCTGATCCAGCCGCTGCTCGACGCCGGCCGGCTGGTGCGGCTGGCCCCACCGAACCACCGTGCGGACATGGAGCACGCCTACTGGCTCATCCTCGCCAACGATCGTCCCCGCGCCGACATCCGTCGCGTGGCGGAGTGGATAGAAAGCGAGGCGCGAATGTCGGCCGAGCCCGCTCTCGCGGCCCCGCAGACGGCACCGAAGCCGCGCGCCCGGCGTTCCTGAGTCGTCCCTACGCCAGCGCCTGGACGCAGTGGTCCAGGGCATCGTCCAGGCGATCGTTGCCCCAGAACATGTCGTCGCCCACGAAGAACATCGGCGCGCCGAAGATCCCTCGCCGCGCCGCCGTCTCCGTCTGCTGCCTCAGCCGCAGCTTGTTGGCCTCGGACTGCGCCTCGTCGATGATCTGCCGCGCCGGCAGGCCGAGCGCCGTGAGCACCTCCGTCACCACCTTGTTCGTATCGATCTCCCGGTCCTCGCCGAAGTTGATCGACATCACGCGCCGGCAGTAGGCGCCGATCCAATCCTGCTCGGCCCCCACGAGCGCCACGCGTGAGGGCAGCAGCGACGAGCGGGGAAAGCCCGAGGGCCGGTCCATGCCAGGTCGTACTTGCGGCACTGGCGCACCATGTCCTGCCAGACGTAGTCGCCCTTGGCCTTCTGCAGCACGAAGGGCGATGTCTGCCAGCCAAAGCTCCGGAAGATCGGCCCCAGCAGGAAGGGCTTCCAGCGGACTTGCACGCCGCGCCGGGCAGCGCAGTCCTCGATGCGCATCACGCTGAGGTAGCTGTAGTTGCTGGCGAACTCGAACCAGAACTCGATCGGCGCGGCGCTCATTGCGCGTCTCCGTAGACCACGAGGCAGCGCAGCTCGATGCTCTCGCGCAGCGGCGCGCCGGCGGGGATGTCGGGCAGGTCGAAGGCGGTGTGCGGTGTGAACCGGGCCACGCCGCTGACCCGGGAGTCGTACTGCTTGAACACCAGCGCCTCATGGCGGTCCATCTGCGAGAAGTAGGACCATCGATGCAGCGGCGAGTGCAGCGCGACGTAGATCTCGCCGGTGCGGCGCGGGTAGCGCACATCGCTGACCACGAGGTCCGAGACCGTCAGCGTGCGCGCGTCGCACACCGCGAGCGGCGTGTCCAGCACCGGACCCTTGATCGACCGCCACACGTTGACGATGGCGAACCGCCTGACGCGGGCCACCGCCTCGGGATCGTCCAGCACGAGCGCCAGCCGCTTGCGGCCGGAGGCTTCCGTGTAGTCGTTGTGGATGCGGCCATTGGCCGCGGCCACGTCGTTGGCGCGTTGCCGGCCGAACGTGAGTGCCGCGCGATCGGGTTCGCGCCGGCGCACCAGGTGGTCGAAGACGTAGGCGCGCGTCGCGCCGGTCGCGGCCAGCGCCAGTTCTGCGGCCTCGGGGTAGTAGCGGGCCCGGACCGCTTCGGTGTCGAGGAAGTCCGTGACGGACGTGGGCGCGTCCCACAACGCGTAGCCCTCGCTATCGATGCACGGCGGCTTGTCGGCGAGGCGCGCGTCCCGGATCTCCATCTGCCGCGGCTCGTACTCGCAGTTCTCCCACGGTGTGCCCGGCGGCGGCTCGCAGGCATAGCTGTACGGACGCTCCGCGGTGGGCTGGAGGTAGTTCAGTCGCGCCAGGACGTGCCTGCCTCGGCGGGGCGACGGGCCGGGGGGAGTGCGCAGGGGCTCGAGCAGAGGGGTCAGCGTGTTCATGGGGGCTCCGGAGGTTCGTTCATCGAACGAGCAGAGCCCGGAACCGATCGCCTGGGTCGGTTCGCCGCGGGCGCTGCTGCGAGACCCATTGAACCCATCGCCGACGTCCGCCTCAAGCGACATCTGGGGCGCTTCGCATGCGCCGTACGCATGTTGCGAGGTGCGGATCATCGTCCCGTCCGGAGCTGGATCCACGAGGCTCGAGCGAGCGGCTAGAGTTGCGGCCAATCGCTCGCGCCCTCCGCGTCCCTCCCCCGCTCCGCACGCATCCCATGGCCTGGCTCGGCAGCCTCGACCTGCACTACCGCCCCGATCCCGACGCCCCCGCGGCGGCGCTTCCCCGCACCATCGGCCGCGGCGTGCACAGCGGGCCGCTGCGGGTGCTGCAGAGTCTGTACCCCGAAGGCCCGGGCATCTGCCACCACGTGCTGGTGCATCCGCCGGGCGGCATCGTGGGCGGCGACGAGCTGGCGCTGACGGCGCAGGTCGACACCGGCGCGCACGCGCTGCTCACCACGCCGGGCGCCACGCGCTTCTACCGCAGCGGCGGCGACGCCGCGCTGCAGACGCTGACCGCCCGGGTG
>NZ_AZSN01000158.1:0-8136 GCF_000576225.1 Methylibium sp. T29-B
GCGGAGGGCGCGCAACCGGTGCTGGTGGCGCACGCCAGCCAGACCGGCAACGCCGAACAGATCGCCTGGCAGACCGCGCAGGCGCTGCACACGGCCGGCGTGCCGGCGCGCATCGCGAGTCTGGCGGAGTTGCAGGCCGGTGATCTGGCGGCGGCGGAACGGGCCCTGTTCATCGTCAGCACCTACGGCGAAGGCGATCCACCCGATGCGGCGGCGCCGTTCGTGCGCCGCGTGATGGCCCAGGCCGCCGAGACGCTCCTCGCGCTCGAGGGCCTGCACTGCGCCGTGCTGGCGCTCGGCGATCGCGAGTATCAGCACTACTGCGGTTTCGGCCGCGCGCTCGACACCTGGTTGCGCCGGCAGGGAGCGCAGGCGATGTTCGAGCGCATCGACGTCGACGGGGGCGATGCCCTGGCGCTGCAGCAGTGGCAGCACCAGGTGGCGCGCCTGGCGGGCACCAGCGATCTGCCGGACTGGCAGCTCGCGGCGGTATTCGAGCCGTGGCGGCTGGCGCATCGCCGGTTGCTCAACCCCGGCAGCGCCGGCGGCCCCTGCTTTCACCTGGAGCTCGAGGCCCCGGCCGGCGCGGCGCCGAGCCCGGACTGGCAGGCCGGCGACCTGGTGCAGGTGCTGCCGCCCGGCGACGGCGAACGCCCGCGCGAGTACTCGATCGCCTCGCTGCCCGCCGACGGCCGGGTGCACCTGCTGGTGCGGCAGGAACGCCACGCCGACGGCACGCCGGGCCTGGCCTCCGGCTGGCTCACCGAGCGGGCCGCGATCGACGACGAGATCGCGCTGCGGCTGCGCGCCCACGGCAACTTCCGCCTCGGCGACAACGCCGGCCGTCCGCTGATCCTGGTCGGCAACGGCACCGGCCTGGCCGGCCTGCGCGCCCACCTCAAGGCCCGCGCCGCGGCCGGACACGGCGCGAACTGGCTGGTGTTCGGCGAGCGCCATGCCGCGCACGACGCCTACTACCGCGACGAGATCGCCGCCTGGCAGGCCAGCGGCGTGCTCGAACGCACCGACCTCGTGTTCTCGCGCGACCAGCCGGGCAAGCGCTATGTGCAGGACCGCCTGCGCGAGCAGGCCGACGTGCTGCGCGACTGGGTTACCCGCGGTGCCGCGCTCTACGTCTGCGGCAGTCTGGTCGGCATGGCCGCGGGCGTGGAGGCCGCGCTGGTCGACGTGCTGGGCCGCGACGCGGTCGATCGGCTCATCGAGACCGGCCGGCTGCGGCGCGACGTGTACTGAGCGTGTCCCGACAGGGCCCGTGAGCGGCGGCCCGCCGCGTCACACCTCGGCCCACTGGCGCAGCAGGTTGTGATAGTGGCCGGTGAGGCCGACAGTCTCCTCGCAATCGCCGATTCTCTGCCGCAGCTTCTGGATGTTCTGGTCCAGGTCGAACAGCATCGTGCGGTGCCAGTCCTCGCGCACCATGCTCTGAACCCAGAAGAAGGAACTGACGCGAACGCCACGCGTCACTGGCTCGACGCGATGCAGGCTGCTTGCCGGATAGACGATCAGGTCGCCCGCCGGCAGCTTGACCTCGTGGGTGCCGTAGGTGTCGACCACCACCAGCTCGCCGCCGTCATAGTCCTCCGGCTCGGTCAGGAACAGAGTGCACGAGACGTCGCTGCGCAGCCGCTGTCCATTGTCGGCGGCGGTCCGGATGGCGCCATCGACATGGAGTCCGTAGTGCTCGCCGCTGCCGTAGCGGTTGAAGAACGGCGGCAGGATGCGGTGCGGCAGGACAGCGGAAAAGAACAGGGGGTTGGCGTGCAGCGCGGTCACGATGGCCTGACCCAGCTGCAGCGCCAGCGGCGAGCCCTCGGCCAGCTGGTGGTTGTGTTTCACCTGCGCGCCTTGGGAGCCGACGCTGGCGCGTCCGTCGACCCAGCTGGCGCGATCCAGCGCGGCGCGCAGGTCGGCGACCTGGTCGCCGTTCAGCACGGCGGGCACATGGAGCATCATGGTCGAGTCCGTTTCGGCGAGCGATGAAAAAGGCCTCTTCCGAGGAAGAGGCCGGGGGCGGGACGGTGAACGAGGGCGTCGTCAGAACGCGTAGCTGGCGGTCAGCGTGACGGCTCGGCCATCGCCCGGAGTGGCCCAGCCATTGTTGCGGATGCGCGTGTAGTAGGTGCGGTCCGTCAGGTTCTTCACATTGAGCTGCAGGTCCAGACTGCGGGTGACCTGGTACGCCACCATGGCGTTCTGCACCCAATAGCTCGGCGCCTTGTACAGCGGCGGCAGCGCATTGTTGAGAAGCCAGCTGCCCTGGTACAGCACACCGTAGCCGACGGTCACGCCGGGCACGAACTGGTAGGTGCTCCACAGGCTGAACGCGTGCTCCGGCGTGTTGGTCAGCGGGTTGCCCGTCGTCGCCAGCGCGGCATCGCAGTTCAACGCCGTCGGGTTGGCAACGCAGAAGTCGGAGGCGCCCGAGAGCACTTCGCTGTCCAGATAGGTGTAGTTGGCTGACACGCTCCATTGCGGCGTGATCTGTCCGGCCGCGCCGAGCGCCACGCCGTCCACGCGCGACTTGCCATCGAGCTGCTGGTCGGGAACCGTCGGGTCGTTGGAGTTGACGCGGTAGTTGCGCAGTTCGTTGCGGAACACCGCGGCCGTCAGCGACAGCCGGTTGTCGAGCACGTCCCACTTGGTGCCGACCTCGATGTTGACCGCCGTCTCGGGCGCGACGTTGCAGTTGTTGTTGCCGGTCGTCGTGGTCTCGTTCTGCGTGCAGGCGCCGTTCACCGTGGCCTTCGAGGGTGTCTTCGAGTTGCCGTAGGCGACGTAGAAGCTGCCGACCGGAACGGGCTTGTAGACCAGGCCGACGCGGAACGAAGTCAGGTTGTCGGTGCGCGACTGCGTCGGGTTGCTGGTGGTCACGCCAGCGGCAATGGTGTCGGTCGACGAAGAGGTCCGGTTCTTCTCATAGCGGACGCCGCCGTTGAGCGCCCATTGCTCGTTGAACTTCAGGTTGTCGAACAGGTAGACCGCCACGTTGTCGAGTTCGCCGCGCGTGCGGCCGGTCGCGACGAAGTTGACGGGGCCGCCGTAGACGCCCTCCGGGTTCGCGATGTCCATCGGCGGCAGCACGGGGTTCGGCAGCGCGCCGCCGGGGTTGCGCAGCGAGTTGCCGTTGACCAGGCGGTAGCGTTCATGCGACAGCGAGAAGCCTGTGACGAGCGTGTGTTCGATGCCGCCGGTCTTGAATTCGGTCGTGAAGTCGGTCTGGTTGGCCAGGTATTCGTTGCTGCTGTCGCGCGTCGAACCGCGCGGACCGCTCGGGGTGTAGACCCCCGGCGTCGCGCAGGGCGTGCCGTCCGAGGCGAGCGTGCCGCTGGCCAGGCAGTAGCTGCCCTGGGGCGGGTTCACCACGAGGAACTGGTCGATGCGCTGCGCGCGAGTCTGATTGCGCACCCGGAAGCGGTCGCTGAAGCGGTGATCGAACACCACGGTGAACATGTCGACATCGATCTCCTGCGTGTCGACATCGCGATAGCCGTAGTAGTTGCTCGACTTGGCGCCCGGGATCAGGCCGTTGTTGAACGCGTTGCGGTAGTAGGGCACGCCGTACTGCGGCACGTTCTCGTCGCGCTGGTGCAGGTAGCTCAGGGTCAGTTGCGTCGGGGTGTTGAGCCCGAAGGTGATCGACGGCGCGATGCCCCAGCGCTTGTACTCCTCGACGTCCCGTCCTGGCACGTCGTTGCCGTGCGCCATCACGTTGAGACGCAGGGCCGTGGTGTCACCGAGCAGGCGGTTCACGTCGGCGGTGGTGCGCCGGTAGCTGTCGGTACCCAGGCCGAGGCCGACGCGGCCGAAGTTCTCGGCCTTCGGCGATTTGCTCACGAGGTTGATGCCGCCGCTCACGTTGCCAGCGCCGCCATAGACCGAGTTGGCGCCGTTGGTCACTTCGATCTGCTCGAGATTGAAGGCGTCGGAACGGTTGTATTGGGCACTGTCCCGCATGCCGTCGAGCGTGATGTTGTTGTTGGCCGAGTAGCCGCGGAAATTGATGCTGTCGCCGTAGCCACCTCCGCCTTCACCGGCGCCAAAGGTGATGCCCGGGACGGTGCTCAGGGCCTCCACCAGCGAGACGCGGTTCTGCTGTTCCAGGACCTTCGAGGGCAGCACCGTGATGGTCTGCGGCGTGTCGAGCAGCGGCGCGGTGTACTTGGGCGAAGCCACCTGTTCGGGCTTGGCCACGTTCTCGCTCGCGGCCTTCGCCTTGATCTCGGGCAGCACCGGGCTGCCGGTGGCGGGCACTTCGGCCTGCTGGGCGTGGACGGCGGCGGCCGGGATGACCAGGGCCGCGAAGGCCACGAGGGCCGACGCGTTGTTGCGTCGGAGTGGAAGGGCGTGCTTGCGCGCACGGATGTAGGCCATGGGGTCTCCTCGGTGGGTGTATCGAATCGGCGAAAAGGCGGCAGAGGCTGGCTCTCTGCGGCACTCCCGACCCGCTACGACGCGAGGAGAAGCAGATGGCTGACCGGCATGCTGTCAGTCCTCGACAGCAATCAATCAGTAATGATAATTAGTCGTATTAAGATTTGTCAAATCATCGTCAAGTCTTGTGATCAAGCCGCAACAATGCTGGCTCAAGAGACGAATGTCGAGGCGAAGGCTTCATGAAGAAAGTTGGCGATCACTCATTGACCAACCGCCCCCCAGCGCCTTGAACAGATCCAGTGCCGCCGTCAGCCGGGCCAGCCGCAGCTGCGCCAGCTGGTCGATCGACGAGAACAGCGTCCGCTGCGCGTCCAGCACGCTGGTCAGGTCGTCGGCGCCCTCGCGGTAGCGCAGCTCGGCCAGGCGCAGCGAGCGCTGCGCCTCGTCGCGGATCGCCAGCTGCGCCTGCTCCTGGCCGCGGTTGCGCACCGCGTTGCCGAGCGCGTCCTCCACCTCCTTCAGCGCCGTGTAGATGGCCAGCCGGTAGCTCTCCACCAGCTGGCGGCGCGCCGATTCGCCCAGCGCCACCTGGTTGCGCAGCCGCCCGCCGTCGAACAGCGTCTGGACGATCGAAGCGCTCAGCCCGAGGCTGGAGGATGGATTGGCAAGCGACAGCAGCGCCGTGCTGGCCAGCCCGGCCGAGCCGACAGCGACACGCTGGGCAGCAGCGCGGCACGGGCCGCGGCCACGTCGGCATCGGCCGCGGCGAGCTGGGCCTCGGCGCTGGCCAGGTCGGGGGCGGCGCACCAGCAGCTCCGACGGCAGACCGGCGCCCGCCTCGGGCACCGCGAAGCGCTCGAAGCTGCGCGTCTCCACCTGCAGCGCCTGCGGCGGGCGGCCGAGCAGGATGGCCAGCGCGGTGACGGTCTGGCGCTCCTGCACCTCCAGTGGCTCCAGCGTGGCCCGCTGTGACAGCACTGTGATGCGTTGGCGGCTCACGTCCAGCGCCGAGGCCGCGCCGTTGCGGTAGCGGGATTCGACGATGCCGAACACGCGCTCGGCGATGGCCAGGTTGTCGCGCGCGATCTCGATCCGCATGCGCAGCGCGAGCACCTGGAAATAGGCGTTGGCCACGCCGGTGCTGAGCGACAGCCGTGCGGTCTCGAGGTCGTAGCGGCTGGCGGCCAGCGAGGCCTCGGCGCCCTTCACGCCGGCGGCGAGCCGGCCCCACAGATCGATCTCGTAGCTGACGCCGAGCGATACGCTCGACGACTTGCTGGTGCTGGCGTCGAACCCCGGCCCCGGGTCGGCGCGCCGGGCGCCGGAATTGCCGCTGACGCTGACCGACGGGAACAGCGTCGCGCCAGCGCTGCGCACCGCGATCTCGGCCTGCTGCACGCGCTCGGCGGCGATCGCCAGCGTCGGGCTGCCGGCCTGGGCGGCGTCGATCAGCCGCGCCAGCTCGTCGGACTGGAAGCCGCGCCACCAGTCGCGCTGCAACGGCCCGCTGGCGGCGGTCGCGGCCTCGTTCCATTGCGGCGGCAGGTCCAGCGTAGGCCGCGTGGTGTCGATCGCCGTCGCGCAGCCGGCGAGGGCCAGCGCGATCAGCAGGGCGGAGGCGCGCCAGCGCGGCGCGGGTCGGGGAAGCATCGTGGACATGGGGCGGGAGAGGGTGTTCATTCGGCGGCCAGCGCGACCACCGGGTCGAGCTGCGCGGCCTTGCGCGCCGGCAGCCAGCCGAACACCAGGCCGGTGCCGAAGGCGCAGCCGAAGGCCAGCAGCACCGGCGCGAGCGAGTACTGGACGGGCGTGCCGAACGCGCCGATCGCGGCGGCGGTGGCCAGTCCGCCCACCACGCCCACCGCACCGCCGATCGCCGACACCACCATCGCCTCGATCAGGAACTGCTGCATGATGTTGCGCTCGCGCGCGCCGGTGGCCATGCGGATGCCGATCTCGCGGGTGCGCTCGGTCACCGACACCAGCATGATGTTCATCACGCCGATGCCGCCCACCAGCAGCGAGATCGCCGCGATCGAGCCGAGCAGGATGGTCAGCGTGTTCTGCGTCTGCTCGGTGGCTTCGATGATCGAGGCCATGTTGCGGATCTGGAAGTCCACCACGCCATGGCGGTCGAGCAGCAGCGACTCCACGGCCTCCTGGGTCTCGTCGATGCGCGACACGTCGTCGACCGCGACCGTCACGTTGCGCAGGAAGCGCTGGCCCGACAGCCGCAGGCTGCTGGTCGCATACGGCACGAACACGATGTCGTCCTGGTCCGAGCCCATCGGCGACGCACCGCGCGCCGTCATCACGCCGACCACCTGGTACAGCAGGTTGTTGACCAGCACGTACTCGCCCACCGGGTTCGCGCCGTCGGGGAACAGCGCCTTCGCGACGGTCTGGCCCAGCACCGCCACGGTGGCGTAGCTCGCCTCGTCCTCGGCGCTGAAGAAACTGCCCTGGGCCACCGGCCACTGCCGCGCCAGCGGGAATTTCGACGAGGTGCCGTTGATGCTGGTGCTGTAGTCGGCGCCGCTGTAGCGCAGCGTCGCGCTGCTGTTCTGTTCGGGCACGGCGGCCAGCACGTTGGGCACCTGATCGATCGCAGCCACGTCGGCGACCACCAGCGTCGCGGTGCTGTTGAAGCCGCGCTGGTTGGGCGCGCCGGGGCGCACCAGCATCAGGTTCGAGCCCATCGCGCTGATGCGGTTGATGACCTCCTGCTTTGCGCCGTCGCCGATCGCCAGCATCGCGATCACCGAGCCGACGCCGATCACGATCCCCAGCAGCGTGAGCACCGAGCGGAACAGGTTGGCGCGCAGCGAGCGCAGCGCCATCTTCGCGGCCTCCACCACGTCGGCCAGGTGCGAGCCTTCGTGGGTGATGGCCGGCGGCACGTAGTCGGCCTGCTCGGGCGACGGCGGCGCCGAGCCGGGGTCGGCGACGATGCGGCCGTCCTTGATCTCGATCAGCCGGTCGGCGTGGTCGGCCACTTCCTTCGCGTGGGTGATCAGCAGCACCGTGTGGCCGCGTGCTGACAGGTCGGCCAGCAGCTTCATCACGTCGGCGCCGCTCTTGCTGTCGAGCGCGCCGGTCGGTTCGTCGGCGAGGATGATGCGGCCGCCGTTCATCAGTGCGCGCGAGATCGACACGCGCTGCTGCTGCCCGCCCGACAACTGGTTGGGCCGGTGCTCCAGCCGGTCGGCCAGGCCCAGCTCGCCGAGCAGCGCCTTCGCGCGCTCGTGCCGCTGCGCTGGCGGCAGGCCGGAGTACATGGCCGGCACTTCCACGTTCTCTGCCGCGGTTGCGGTCGCGATCAGGTGGTAGCTCTGGAACACGAAACCGAAGTCGTCACGCCGCAGCAGCGCGAGTTCGTCGCGGTCGAGCGAGGACACGTCGCGGCCGAGGAAGCGGTAGCTGCCGGTGGTGGGCTTGTCGAGGCAGCCCAGGATGTTCATCAGCGTCGACTTGCCCGAACCCGACGCGCCCATGATGGCGACGAACTCGCCCTCGTAGATCGTCAGGTCGATGCCGTGCAGCACCTGCACCGCGAGGTCGCCGTTGCGGTAGGTCTTGGTCACGCCGCGCAGCTCGATCAGCGGCGTTTCGCCGGGGCGCAGCCCGGTGGTGGCGACGGCCGGTTCGGGGTCGCGCTGCATCAGCGGCCTCGCGGCGCCTGTCCCATGCCCGGCGGCATGCCGGCCGGCCCCTGCTGCAGGCCACCGCCCTGCGCGCCGG
>NZ_AZSN01000159.1:0-8104 GCF_000576225.1 Methylibium sp. T29-B
CGCCGGCCGCACGCCATGCGGCGAGCCCGCCGTCCAGCACGGCGACCTCGCGGTGGCCGAGCCAGCGCAGCATCCACCACGCGCGGGCGGCGAACATCGCGCCCTGCCGGTCGTAGACCACCACCGGCGTGGCCGGGGTGATGCCCAGGCGCGTCAGCGTTGCGGCGAAGGCCTCGCGCGTCGGCAGCGGGTGGCGGCCGCGGAAGCGGCCGTCGGCGGCCGGCGTGTGGTCGGCCAGGTCGCGGTCGAGGTGCAGGTAGTGGGCGCCGGGCAGATGGCCCTCGCGGTAGCTGCGTTCGCCGGCCGCGGGATCGGCCAGGTCGAACGAGGTGTCGACCACGACGGTCGGCGCGCCGGCAGCCAGCCGCTCGCGTAGCGCCTCCGCGTCGATCAGCGGCATGGGCAGGGTCGAGGCAACACGGTTCAACTCACTTCTCCTCGCAAGCGACCCGAGGCAGCGCGCGGCCGCCGCGGATCCGGCTCCGCCGGTCCGCCAGCGGCGCCCCTGGAGGGGGAGCGCCGAAGGCGCAACGGGGGTGGGTCATGTTTCAAGGGTCGATTGCACCGCATCCCGCGGCGCCGCGCGGTTGCGCAACTGCGTGGCGGCGATGCCGGCAGCCACCACCAGCGCCATGCCGCCCAGCGCCATCGGCGTGACCGGGTCGTCGAACAGCAGCGCGCCGAAGATGAAGGAATAGACGATACCGAGGTACTGCAGGCTGGCGTTCACCAGCGGTCGCCCGGTGGCGTAGGCGCGCGTCATCAGCAACTGCGCGGCGGTGGCGAAGCCGCCGACAGCGAGCAGCATCAGCGCCGCGAAGGTGTCGGTGTGGGCCGTGAACCCGCCGGACGGCAGCGCCGTCAGCAGGCCGGCCGCCATGCCGCCGACGGAGAAATAGAACACCACCCGCGGCTCCGGTTCGCCGGCCCGGCCGAGCGCGGTGACCTGCAGGTAGGCCACCGCCGACAGCAGGCCCGACAGCAGGCCCATCAGGCCGTACCAGAGCTGGTCGCGCTCCATCGTCGGCCGCAGGATCAGCGCCACGCCGATGAAGCCGACCAGCACGGTCGCGATCAGCCGGCCGTCGGTGCGCGCGCCGCCGAGCATGATCGCGCCGCCGATCAGGAACAGCGCCATCCACACCGAGGACATGTAGTTCAGCGTCATCGCGGTCGCCAGCGGCAGGCCGGCGATCGAGTAGAACCACAGGCTGAGCGCGGTGACGCCGCTGGCGCTGCGCCAGAAGTGCATCGCCGGCACCGGCGTGCGCACGCCGTCACCTCGCCGGTGCAGCAGCGCCGCCATCGACAGCGCGCCGATGAGCCCGCGGTAGAACACGATCTCGCCGGTGCCGTAGTGCGCCGAGGCGTACTTGACGCACACGCTCATCGCCGCGAACAGCAGCGTGGCGAGCATCATCAACAAGGAGGCAGGCATTGCGCGGGTCCGGAACCGGAAGGCGGGCCGCGCTGGGCGACCCTGGGGCGGCGCGGCGGTCAGCGCGGCAGCGCGATGCGCCGCCGATACCACTCGTGGAAGTGCTGCATGCCGTCTTCCATCGGGCTCTGGTAGGGGCCGAACTCGTCGTCGCCACGTCGCCACAGCGCCTCGCGCCCGGCATCCATGCGCAGCGCGATCTCGTCGTCCTCCACGCAGGTCTCCATGTAGGCGGCCTGCTGCGCCTCGACGAACTCGCGCTCGAACGCGGCGATCTCCTCGGGGTAGAAGAACTCGACCACGTTGAGCGTCTTGCGCGGCCCCTGCGGCACCAGGGTCGAGACCACCAGCACATGCGGGTACCACTCCAGCATCACCGTCGGGTGGTAGGTCAGCCAGATGGCACCGTGCTTCGGCGGCGCGCTGTCGTGCGCGTCGCGGCGGTAGTTCAGCAGCGCCTGGTGCCAGCGGCCATAGACGTCGGAGCCGGGCTTGCCCAGCGCCTCGCCGGCATGGCGCGCCACGCCGACGGTCTGCAGCGAGTGCTCGGGGCCCATTTGCCAGCGCAGATCGTCGCAGGCGACGAAGTTGCCGAGCCCGGGGTGGAAGGGGCCGACGTGGTAGTCCTCGAGGTAGACCTCGATGAAGGTCTTCCAGTTGTAGTCGCACTGGTGCAGGTGCACGCGGTCGAACACATAGCCCGAGAAGTCGAACTCCGGCGGCAGCGCGAGGCCGGCCAGGTCGGCGTGCACGTCGCGACCGATCCGCTGGCCGTTCACCTCCCGCGGCGCCTCGAACAGCAGCCCGTTCCACTGCTGCACCGGGTAGTTGTTCAGGTGCAGGCAGGGGTCGTCTGGGAAGTGCGGCGCGCCGACCAGCTGCCCCGACAGGTCGTAGGTCCAGCGGTGCAGCGGGCAGACGATGTGGTCCTTCGTGTTGCCGCGCCCGCGCAGCATCACCGCCTGGCGGTGGCGGCAGACGTTGGAGATCAGCTCGATGCCCTGCGGCGTGCGCACCAGCGCCCGGCCTTCGCCTTCCTGCAGAAGCGCATGGTGGTCGCCGACCTCGGGCACCGAGAGCGCGTGCCCGACGTAGCGCGGGCCAGGTCGGATGATGAGCTCCTCCTCGCGGCGGTACAGATCCTCGTCGAAATAGCTCGACACGGGCAGCTGCGCGCGGCTGCGCCCGAGGACTTCGCGGGTGATGCTCAGGTCGGACATGATCCGAAGGGGTCTCCGATATCCGGTGCCGGCCGTCGGTGACGGCTTGGGCGCCACGCCGTCACGGCGACGGCAGGGGCACCTGCGTGCTGCAGGGAGGAGATGGGATTCTATCGGCCTCTGCTCCGGGAGCCGGGGGAGGCGCGGTCCGATGACAGCAATCCCTAGGGCCATTGCGCGGCGGAGCCTGTGGAGGCGCCTCACAAATGCTCACGCACCCCGGCATGGCTTGACGCCCGGCTGACTACAATCAGGTTTTGACGCGATCACATGGCCAAGCAAGCACACGCCAGCGGGCCCAGCCCCTCGATTCCTGACGCCGAACCCGCCAGCTACGAGGCGGCGCTGGTGGAGCTCGAACAACTGGTCGCGGCCATGGAGGCCGGCCAGTTGCCGCTTGATCGCCTGCTCGACAGCTACCGCCGCGGCGCGGTCCTGCTCGGCTACTGCCGCGGGCGCCTCGAAGCGGTGGAGCAGCAGGTGCAGGTGCTCGAGGCCGGCGAACTCAAGCCCTGGGCCACGGCGGCATGAAGCGCGACGAATTCGACGCCTGGTCGCGCGACCGCCTCGAGCAGGTCGAGGCGGCGCTGGAACGCTGGGTGCCGGCGCTGGCGCCGGCCGGCCTGGGCGACGCCATGCGCTACGGCGTGCTCGATGGCGGCAAGCGCCTGCGTCCGTTGCTGGTGCTGTCGGCGGCCGAGGCCGTCGGCGCGACCGACAGCGAGGCCGCCCTGCGCGCAGCCTGCTCGGTGGAATTGATTCACGCCTACTCGCTGATCCACGATGACATGCCCTGCATGGACGACGACGTGCTGCGGCGCGGCAAGCCCACCGTGCACGTGAAGTTCGGGCAGGCGCAGGCCATGCTGGCCGGCGATGCGATGCAGGCCCTGGCCTTCGAGGTGCTGACCCCCGAGGACGACAGCGTGCCGCTGGCGCTGCAGGCCCGACTGTGCGGACTGCTGGCCCGTGCCGCCGGGCAGGACGGCATGGCCGGTGGGCAGGCGATCGACCTGGCCAGCATCGGCCGGCCGCTCGACGAGCAGTCGCTGAGCGACATGCACCGCCGCAAGACCGGTGCGCTGCTGCAGGCCAGCGTCATGATGGGTGCGGCCTGCGGCGATGCGAGCGCGCAGGCCCGGCAGGCGCTTTCCGAGTACGGTGCGGCGCTCGGCCTGGCCTTCCAGGTGGTCGACGACATCCTCGACGTCACCCAGGCCTCCTCCACGCTCGGCAAGACCGCCGGCAAGGACGCCGACCAGAACAAGCCCACCTACGTGACCGTGCTCGGCCTGAGCGCGGCGAAGCGCCGGGCCCAGACGCTGCGCGAGCAGGCCCAGGCGGCGCTGGCCCGCAGCGGCCTGCCCGACGCGGCCTGGCTCAGCGTGCTGGCCGACAAGGTCGTCGAGCGCGATTGCTGAACCGTCCATGAAGTCCTATCCCTTGCTGTCCACCATCGACCAGCCGGCCGACCTGCGCGGCCTGTCGCGCGCCGAGCTCAAGCAACTGGCGCAGGAGCTGCGCGACCACGTGCTGACCAGCGTGTCGCAGACCGGCGGCCACCTGTCGAGCAACCTCGGCACGGTGGAGCTGACGATCGCGCTGCACCACGTCTTCAACACGCCGCAGGACCGGCTGGTGTGGGACGTGGGCCACCAGACCTATCCGCACAAGATCCTGACCGGCCGTCGTGACCGCATGGCCGGCCTGCGGCAGCTCGGTGGCATCAGCGGCTTCCCGCGCCGTGACGAGAGCGAGTACGACACCTTCGGCACGGCGCACTCGTCGACCTCCATCTCCGCCGCGCTCGGCATGGCGCTGGCGGCCAAGATCAAGGGCGAGGATCGCCGTTCGGTCGCGATCATCGGCGACGGCGCGATGACCGCCGGCATGGCCTTCGAGGCGCTCAACAACGCCGGCGTGTCCGGCGCCAACATGCTGGTGGTGCTGAACGACAACGACATGTCGATCTCGCCGCCGGTGGGCGCGCTGAACCGCTACTTCGCGCGGCTGATGTCCGGGCGCTTCTACAGCGCGGCCCGCCAGGGCGCCAAGAGCGTGCTGAAGAACGCGCCGCCGCTGCTCGAGCTGGCGCGCCGCTTCGAGGAGCACGCCAAGGGCATGATCGTGCCCAGCACCATCTTCGAGGAATTCGGGTTCACCTACGTCGGCCCGATCGACGGCCACGACCTCGACTCCCTGATCCCGACGCTGGAGAACCTGCGCGACCGCAAGGGCCCGCAGTTCCTGCACGTGGTCACGAAGAAGGGCTACGGCTACAAGCTGGCCGAGGCCGACCCGGTGGCCTATCACGGCCCGGGCAAGTTCAACCCGGCCGAGGGCCTGAAGAAGGCCGCCCCCGGCAAGCCCAGCTTCACCCAGGTGTTCGGCCAGTGGCTGTGCGACATGGCGGCGAAGGACACGCGCCTGGTCGGCATCACGCCCGCCATGCGCGAGGGCTCCGGCATGGTGGAGTTCGAGCAGCGCTTCCCGGACCGCTACTTCGACGTCGGCATCGCCGAGCAGCACGCCGTGACCTTCGCCGCCGGCCTGGCCTGCGAAGGGCTGAAGCCGGTGGTGGCGATCTACTCCACCTTCCTGCAGCGCGGCTACGACCAGTTGATCCACGACGTCGCGATCCAGAACCTGCCGGTCGTGTTCGCGCTCGACCGGGCCGGCATCGTCGGCGCCGACGGCGCCACGCACGCCGGGGCCTACGACATCGCCTACGTCCGCTGCGTGCCCCACCTCAGCCTGATCGCGCCGGCCGACGAGAACGAATGCCGCCAGGCGCTGACCGCTGCGTTCGAGCAGCAACATCCGGTGGCCGTGCGCTACCCCCGCGGTGCGGGCGTCGGCGTGGCCGTCCAGCCCGAGCTGACGGCGCTGCCCTGGGGACGCGGCGAACTGCGGCGCGAGGCGCGCGGCGGCGGTCGCCGGATCGCGATCCTGGCCTTCGGTACGCTGCTCTATCCGGCGCTGGCCGCGGCCGAGAAGCTCGACGCGACGGTGGCCAACATGCGCTTCATCAAGCCGCTGGACACCGAGCTGGTGCTGAGCCTCGCGCGCAGCCACGAGGCCCTGGTCACGGTGGAAGAAGGCTGCCTGCAGGGCGGCGCCGGCAGCGCGGTGCTCGAGGCGCTGCAGGCCGCCGGCGTCAACCTGCCGGTGCTCACGCTGGGCCTGCCCGACGAGTTCGTGGAGCACGGCGACCCGGCCAAGCTGCTCGCGCAGCTGGGCCTGGACGCCGCGGGCATCGAGCAGAGCATCCTCAAGCGCTTCGGCGCCAAGCTCGAGCTGGTGCGGCCGGCGATCAACGGCTGAGGACTATCGCCGCCATCGAGGCGACAAGGCCCCTGTCGCCCTTGCAACAGCCGCGTCTGATACAAACTGTCATGCTCGCGAACGAATTCAACGCCCGAAGCCGCACACGCCGGCCGGCGCGACGCCCATGAACGACATGACCCACGCCTCTGCCCTCGGCCTGACGCAACACATCCCCGACACGCAGAGCGAGCGCGACGAACGCCATCTGGCGATCCAGCGTGTCGGCGTCAAGGAAGTGCGCTATCCGCTCACCGTGCGCATCGGCGAACAGCTCTCGCCGACCGTGGCGTCCTGGAGCCTCGATGTGGCGCTGCCGGCCGAGCAGAAGGGCACCCACATGTCGCGCTTCGTCGCCTGGCTCGACGCCCTCAGCGCCTCCGGCAAGCCGCTCGACGCCACCGCGCTGCGCGACGAGCTGGCGGTGATGCTCGACAAGCTGCATGCGGTCGAGGGGCGCATCGAGGCGCGCTTCCCGTTCTTCATCCGCAAGCATGCGCCGGTGTCCGGCGTGTCGAGCCTGCTCGACTACCAGGGCGCCTGGATCGCCGAGCACCGTGCCGGTAGCGGCACGACGGTGTGGTGCGAGGTGGTGGTGCCGGTCAAGAGCCTGTGCCCGTGCTCGAAGGAGATCTCCGACTACGGCGCGCACAACCAGCGCTCGCACGTGACGATCCGCGCCGAGGTCCACGGTGAGCTCGGCTTCGAGGCGCTGGTGCGCTTCGCCGAGGCCTCGGCGTCGAGCGAGATCTGGGGCCTGCTGAAGCGCCCCGACGAGAAGTGGATCACCGAGCGCGCCTACGAGAACCCGAAGTTCGTCGAGGACCTGGTGCGCGACGTGGCGCTGCGGCTCAACGCCGACGCCCGCATTGGACGCTACCGCGTCGAGGTCGAGAACTTCGAGTCGATCCACAACCATTCGGCATTCGCGGTCATCGAACGCGAATGAGCTCGCGCGCAGCGCGGGCGGCGCCGGGTCGGCGCCCGAAGGGTTGCGGCAACGGCTCACTTCGCGCAGCGAAAGTGAGCGTTGTCACAACCCACACCGAAACTCAGGCCTTCGCCGTCATCGAACGCGAATGACGCGCCGGTGAGCGGCGGCCGCGGCCGCCCTCAGCCCCCCAGCATCTCGATCGGCCAGCCCTCGAACTGCGCGATTCCCCGCAGCGAAGCGTCGGGGCGCACCGCGACCGGGTAGCGCACGGCGCGCAGCAGCGGCAGGTCGCTGGCCGAGTCGCTGTAGAACCAGCTGTGTTCGAGCCGGGCCAGCGGCCGGCCCTGGCTGTCGAGCCAGGCCTTCACCTTGTCGAGCTTGTGGGTGCCGTGGCAGGGCGCCCCGACGATCTCGCCGGTCGGCACGCCGTGGCTGTCGACCGCCGATTCGGTGGCGAGCACGTGCTCGATGCGGAAGGCGCGCGCAAAGCGCTCGGCGATGAGGCGCGACGTGGCCGTGACGACGCAGCACAGGTCGCCCACGCCCAGGTGGCGCGCCACCAGCACGCGGGCGGCGTAGGGCAGCCGCGTCGACACCTCGGTCTCGAACTCGTCGAGCCAGTGCGACAGCTCGGCACGCGTGAGCCGCGTCAGCGGCGCGAACATCGAACGGTGCAGGGCCGCGATGTCGAGCCGCCCCTCGACATAGGCCTTGCAGTGCGCCAGGTAGTCGGCTTCCTGCTCCGCCTCCACGACACCGCGCGCGACGAGGAAGCGGGTCCACTCCATGCCGCTGTCGTAGGGCAGCAGTGTGTGGTCGAGGTCGAACAGCGCGAGCTTCATGTCGCCAACCGGGCCGGCACGGCACCGCGCAGCGCGTTGCACACGACCACGGCCTCGGCCCGCGCCAGGTCGGCGCGCGTCAGCGGGCGCTCGGCGGCAGCCCAGGCCGGGTCCTCGAGCAGCAGGCCACGCATCACGCCGGGCAGCGCACCGTCGGCGAGCGGCGGTGTCCACCAGCGGCCGTCGAGCTGCAGGAACACGTTGCTGCGGCCGCCCTCGACCAGCCGGCCGTCGGCCGTGAAGAACAGGCTGTCGAAGGCGCCGACGGCCTCGGCGGCCCGCACGCCGGCGTCGTAGGCGGCGCGCAGCGTGGTCTTGTGGCCCGCCAGCGGCCGCGGCTCGGGCA
>NZ_AZSN01000160.1:0-8084 GCF_000576225.1 Methylibium sp. T29-B
CTGCCGGCCGTGGCGCTGGCCCGCGATGCCGCGACCGCCGCCGGCCAATGGCACCGGCGCATCACGCTGGCCGGGCGCTGGCGGCCGGAGCACAGCGTCTTTCTCGACAACCGCCAGATGAACGGTCGTCCGGGCTTCTTCCTGCTCACGCCACTGGAGCTTGCGCCCGGTGATGCCGTGCTGGTACAGCGCGGCTGGGCGCCACGCGACCTGCGCGACCGCGCGCTGCTGCCCGACGTGCCGACTGCCGGCGGCCGGGTGGAGTTGGTCGGGCAGATCGCCCCGGCTCCTGCTCGGCTGTATGCCTTTGCCGACGAGGAGTCGGGCCGGCTCCGGCAAAATATCGTCATCGATGCCTATGCCCGAGAAACGGGACTCGGGCTGCGTCCGCTCTCCATCGTCCAGACGGAAGGCGGCGTGCCCGAAGACGGCCTGCTGCGGCAATGGCCGCGACCGGCAGTCGACGTGCACAAGCACTACGGCTATGCCTTCCAGTGGTTCGCCCTGGCCACCCTGCTGACCGGTTTGTATGTCTGGTTCCAACTCCTCCAACCCTGGCTCCGGCGGCGGCGCACCGCGCGCTGAGGCGGCCACTGCGGAGCCGCTGAGCTTCGCCGTGCACAGTCTGCCGTCGCCGACGCTGCCGAACGCCGCAGTGCGTCACGGGCGTCTGAAGATGCTGCTGGTGCTGCTGGTGTGCGCGGCACCGGTGATCGCCTCCTACTTCACCTATTACGTCATCCGGCCCCAGGGACGCACCAACCACGGCATGCTCGTGGAGCCGCAGCGGCCCCTGCCGAGCGCGGAGGAGCTGCCCTTGAGCGACCTGCAGGGCGCCGGTGTCGATCCGTCCCGCCTCAAGGGCCAGTGGCTGCTGATCGCGGTGGCGGGCGGGGCCTGCGATGCGCAGTGTGAGCGCCAGCTCTACCTGCAGCGGCAATTGCGGGAATCTCTCGGCAAGCACAAGGACCGGCTCGATCGCGTCTGGCTGATCGACGATGCCGCAGCCCCCCGTTCCGAGCTGATGCCGGCCCTGCAGGGCGCCACCGTGCTGCGGGCGCCGGCGGCGGCGCTCGACCGCTGGCTGGCGGGCAGCGACCGCCAGGGGCTGGCAGCGCACTTCTTCCTGGTCGATCCGCTCGGCAATTACATGATGCGCTTTCCGGCCCCGAGCGAGCCCGATCGCATCAAGCGCGACCTCGAGAAGCTGATGCGCGCAGCGGCCAGCTGGGACGAGCCGGGGCGCTGAAGGCGGCAGATGGACTCGGCAGCCCTCGTCGACCTCGAGCCGCTCGCGCGCATGGCGCTGCTGGGCTGCGTGATCGCGCTCGGCCCGCTGGCCTGGGTGTGGGCGCGCACGCGCTCCGGCGACGGCCGCGACCGGTTGCGGGCGCTGACGGTGCTGACGCTCTTTCTCACTTTCGACTTGGTGCTGTTCGGCGCCTTCACGCGGCTCACCGATTCCGGACTCGGCTGTCCTGACTGGCCAGGCTGCTATGGCAGCGCCAGCCCGCTGGGCGCCCGTGACGAGATCCAGGCCGCTCAGAGTGCGCTGCCGACCGGCCCGGTCACGCACGGCAAGGCCTGGGTCGAGATGGTGCACCGCTACCTCGCGACGGCGGTCGGTGTCCTGATCACCGTGATGACGCTGCTGAGCTGGCAGCAGTGGCGCCGCGACGGCCGGGGGAGTTCCGAAGCGCCGACGCGGGTCTCTCCTTGGTGGGCCACCGTCACACTGCTATGGGTCTGTGTGCAGGGCGCCTTCGGTGCCTTCACGGTGACCTTGAAGCTCTACCCGGCCATCGTCACGGCGCACCTGCTCGGCGGACTCGCGTTGTTGGCGCTGCTGGCGGCACAGGCCTGGCGTCCGGCCGCCGACCGGGTCGTGGGGGTGAGCTCCGCGTTGCGCCGCAGCTTGGTCATCGTGTCATTGCTGGCCGTGCTGCAGATCGCGCTCGGCGCCTGGGTCAGCACCAACTATGCGGTGCTGGCCTGCAGCGATTTCCCCACCTGCCAGGGGCGCTGGTGGCCGACGATGGACTTCGAGCACGGCTTCGCCGTGCTGCGCCCGCTGGGCGTGGGCAAGGACGGCGCGTGGCTGCCGTTCGCGGCGCTGACGGCGATCCACATGACGCATCGCCTGGGTGCGCTGCTGCTGCTCGGTGGCTTGGCCTGGCTGGTGTGGCGGCTGGCGCGAGAACCGGCGCTGCGCCGCTACGCCGCGGGGTTGGTCGGCGTGGCTGCGTGGCAGGTCGTTACCGGCGTCAGCAACGTCGTGCTCGACTGGCCGCTGCTGGCGGCCGTGGCCCACACCGGCGGCGCGGCCGCGCTGGTACTGCTGTTGACGGCGTTGCTGTTGCGTACCACGTCGCGCGCCCGGTTGCCGCGTCGTCCCGGGCCACCGCGCCGCTCGTGACGCGCCGCGCTTCCTAGAATTGCTTCTTGCTGCAGACATGTCCGAGACCCTCGCCACCCCACCCGCCGCGCTGCACACCTGGCTGTCGCGCTGGCGCCAGTTCAGCGCGCTGACCAAGCCGCGCGTGGTGCAGCTCATCGTGTTCTGCGCAGCCATCGGCATGCTGTTGGCCGTGCCCGGCTGGCCGTCGCTGCCTGCTTGGGGCGTGGCCCTGGCGGCCTCGATCGGCATCTGGCTGGTGGCCAGCGCCGCCGCAGCCTTCAACTGCCTGGTCGAGCAGACCATCGATTCGAAGATGAAGCGCACGGCCTGGCGCCCGACAGCGAAGGGCGAGCTGAGCAACACCCAGACCCTCAGCTTCGCCGTGCTGCTGTGCGTGGCCGGCATGGCCGTGCTGTGGGTCTGGGTCAATGCGCTGACGATGTGGCTCACCTTCGCCACCTTTGTCGGCTATGCAGTGATCTACACCGTGTTGCTGAAGCCGGCGACGCCGCAGAACATCGTGATCGGGGGTGCCTCGGGCGCCATGCCGCCGGTGCTGGGCTGGGCCGCGATGCGCGGAGAACTCGGCGCCGAACCGTGGATCCTCTGCCTGATCATCTTTCTGTGGACGCCGCCGCATTTCTGGGCGCTGGCGCTCTACCGCGCCGAAGACTATGCGCGGGCCGGTCTGCCGATGCTGCCGGTGACGCACGGCAACGACTTTACGCGCCTGCAGATCCTGCTCTACACCTTCGTGCTGTTCGCCGCGACCCTGCTGCCCTTCGTCTACGGCATGAGCGGCTGGTTCTACCTGGTCGCGGCCTGCGCGTTGGGTGTGGGCTTCTGCGGCCATGCTTTCCGGCTGTGGCGCCACTACAGCGAAGCGCTGGCGCGACGCACCTTCCGTTTCTCGATCTGGCACCTGTCGCTGCTGTTCGCGGCCTTGCTGCTCGACCACTACCTGGGCCCGCTGCTGCGGGGTACGCCATGATGATGCGCAGGCTCGCCGTTCTCACCGTCTGTGCCGCGCTCGGGCTGCTGGCCGCCTGCGACCCGGCGGCCAAGCCCGCCGAGCCCTTCAAGGGCATCGACATCACCGGCGCCGACTACGCACGCGACTTCGCTCTGAGCGACGTCGAGGGGCACCCGCGCACGCTGGCCGACTTCAAGGGCAAGGCGACCGTGGTGTTCTTCGGATACACACAGTGCCCCGATGTCTGCCCCACCACGATGGCCGAACTGGCCGCCGTGAAGAAGCAGCTCGGCGCGGACGGCGACAAGCTGCAGGCGGTCTTCATCACCGTCGATCCGGAGCGCGACACGCCGGAGATCCTGAAGGCCTATATGAGCAGCTTCGACCCGAGCTTCGTCGCGCTGCGCAGCACGCCTGAGCAGACCCAGGCGGTCGCGAAGTCCTTCAAGGCCTTCTTCCGCAAGGTCCCGGGCAAGGCGGCGGACAGCTACACGATGGACCACACGGCGGGCGCGTACGTCTACGATCCGCAAGGGCGGCTCCGTCTGTTCGTGCGCTACGGACAGCCGATCGAGCCTGGGTGGCCGATCTGAAGCAGTTGCTGGCCTGAAAAAAGGCCGGCCCCATGAACAAAGCGGCCCGCGGGCCGCTTTGTCGTCGCCGCAAGGCACGTCAGGGACTCAGGCGTAGGCGGCCAGCGCCTTGCGCATCTTCTTCATGGCGGCTACCTCGATCTGGCGGATCCGCTCGGCGCTGACGCCGTACTCGGCGGCCAGTTCATGCAGCGTCATGCCGCCCGAACCGTTGTCGTTGACCTTGAGCCAGCGTTCCTCGACGATGCGTCGGCTGCGCGCGTCCAGCACGTCCAGCGCCTCGCCGATGCCGTCGCCGGCCAGCGCGTCACGGCGCTGGGCGTCGAGCACACGCGTCGGCTCGTGGCGGTCGTCGGCCAGATAGGCGATCGGCGCGTAGCTCTCGTCGCCGTCGTCGGTCTGCGGATCGAGCGCGACATCGCCACCCGACAGGCGCGTCTCCATCTCGATCACTTCCTCGCGCTTGACCTTGAGTTCACTGGCCACGATGTCGATCTCGGCATCGGTCAGCGTGCTGCGGTGCAGGTCGCTGTCGGTGGCATCGCCCTTGAAACCCTGCTTCATCGAGCGCAGGTTGAAGAACAGCTTGCGCTGCGCCTTCGTGGTCGCCAGCTTGACCATGCGCCAGTTGCGCAGCACGTACTCGTGAATCTCGGCCTTGATCCAGTGCAGCGCATAGCTGACCAGTCGCACGCCCTGGTTGGGGTCGAAGCGCTTGACGGCCTTCATCAGGCCGACATTGCCTTCCTGGATCAGGTCGCCGTGAGGGAGTCCGTAGCCCAGGTACTGACGCGATACCGACACGACCAGACGCAAGTGCGACAGCACCAAGCGACCGGCAGCCTCGAGGTCGTGTTCGTCACGCAGCCGCTGGCCGAGCGACTGCTCTTCCTCGAGCGTCAGCATCGGCAGGCGGTTCACGGCGGCGATATAGGCATTCAGGTCGCCGAGAGACGGGACCAGCGCCCACGGATCGCGCACCGTCAGCGCCTGCGAGCCCGCGGAAGTGTTCAGGGACAGCGTGGTGTTCATGGCATCGAAAGACATCCAGAACCTCCTTTCGTTCCATCAATATTAGCACTCACGTAAAACGAGTGCTAAAACTCCAAGACGGAAGGGCCAAGGACTGCCCGGATCACACTGCTTCGATCGGGCAAGCCGAAACCTCTTCGATAGTGAGCATATGCTTACAAATGCCGCTGCGGTCGAGGTGCGATGGCCCGTCACCCCGGGCGCTGCGAGCTCGCTAGACTGCGTTTCTTACCCGGAGACCGCCATGGCCGCCAGCTTCCATTGGGACGACCCCTTGCTGCTCGACAGCCAGCTGAGCGAGGACGAACGCGCTGTGCGCGACGCCGCGCAGGCTTACTGCCAGGACCGCCTGGCGCCTCGTGTGCTGGAGGCCTTTCGCCACGAGAAGACCGACCCGGCCATCTTCCGCGAGATGGGCGAGCTCGGCCTGCTCGGCGCCACGCTTCCCGAAGCCTATGGTGGCGCCGGCCTCAACCACGTTTGTTACGGCCTGGTGGCCCGCGAGGTCGAGCGTGTCGATTCCGGATACCGCTCGATGATGAGCGTGCAGAGCTCGCTCGTCATGGTGCCCATCCACGCCTTCGGGACCGAAGCCCAGAAACAGAAGTACCTGCCCAAGCTCGCCCGCGGCGAATGGATCGGCTGCTTCGGCCTCACCGAGCCCAACCACGGTTCCGACCCCGGCAGCCTGGCCACGCGCGCGCGCGCCGTGCAGGGCGGCTACGTCCTCAGCGGCGCCAAGATGTGGATCACCAACAGCCCCATCGCCGACGTCTTCGTTGTCTGGGCCAAGGACGATGGCGGGCAGATCCGAGGCTTCATCCTGGACAAGGGCATGAAGGGCCTGGAAGCCCCTGCGGTGCACGGCAAGGTCGGCCTGCGGGCCTCGCTCACCGGCGAGATCGTCATGGACGAGGTGTTCTGTCCCGAGGAGAACGCCTTTCCCGAGGTGCGCGGCCTGAAGGGGCCCTTCACCTGCCTCAACAGCGCCCGCTACGGCATCGCCTGGGGAGCGCTGGGTGCTGCGGAGGACTGTTTCCACCGCGCCCGCCAGTACGTGCTCGACCGCCCGCAGTTCGGCCGGCCGCTGGCGGCCAACCAGCTGATCCAGAAGAAGCTTGCCGACATGCAGACCGAGATCACGCTGGGTCTGCAGGGCTGCCTGCGGCTGGGGCGCATGAAGGACGAAGGCACGGCGGCGGTCGAGATCACCAGCATCATGAAGCGCAACTCCTGCGGCAAGAGCCTGGAGATCGCCCGGATGGCGCGCGACATGATGGGCGGCAACGGCATCTCTGACGAGTTCGGCGTGGCGCGCCACCTGGTCAACCTCGAGGTGGTCAACACCTACGAGGGCACGCACGACGTGCATGCCCTGATCCTCGGGCGGGCCATCACGGGAATCCAGGCGTTCTGCTGAGGCCGGATCGCGCGGCCGGCGTGCATCTCCCCTCAGGTTGGCGTCAGCCCACCGTCAGTACGCTGCCGAACGCAGCGGAGACGATGCGGGTCGACGGGGAGGCAGGCCTGCGCGCTACAGTGCGGGCCATGGTCATCGCTTCCACTTCGAACATGATTCACCGTTCCAAGGCACTCGCGCAAGACCCATCCTCCATGCACATCCTGCTGGCTGAAGACGACCCGGCACTGGCCGAGTCGACGGCGCGCGCACTGCGCTCGCAAGGCTGGGTGGTCGACCACACGCCCCGCGGGGAACCGGTCCCGACGTCTGTCAAGACGGATCCCTACGACCTCCTGATCCTCGACATCGGCCTGATCGGCATCGATGGCTTCGAGACGCTGCGTCGTGTGCGCGAGCAGGGCTCGACCCTGCCGGTCCTGATGCTGACCGCGCGCGACGCGATCGAGGATCGCGTGCACGGCCTCGAGATGGGCGCCGACGACTACCTCGTCAAGCGTTCGCGCTGGCCGAGTTGATCGCGCGGGTGAAGGTGCTGACGCGCCGTCACCAGGCGCGCCAGGGCAGCGTGCTCTCGATGGGTGGGTTGCGCATGGACCTCGAGGCCAACCGGGCCTGGATCGGCGAACAGCCGCTCGATTTGTCGGCGCGCGAATGGGCGGTGCTCGAGTACCTGCTCAGCCGGGTCGGACATGTCGTCGGCAAGGAGCAGATTCTGCAGGCCATCAGTGGCTGGGACGATGCGCTGTCGGAGAACGCGGTCGAGGTCTACGTCTCGCGCCTGCGGCCGAAGATCGAGCCGGCCGGCCTGCGCATCCGCGCCGTGCGCGGCTTCGGCTACCTCGTGGAAGAAGTCGCCGGAGCCGCTCCCTCCGTGCAGTGATGCTCAACAGCCTGAAGGCCACCCTCCTGCTGTGGGTGGTGCTCCTCACGGTGCTGATCGCGCCGGTGCGGCTGTTCTTTGACCTGCGCGGCCAGCTGCAGCGCACCAGCGATGCCTACGACGTCGGACTGAGCGACTGGGCCTTGGCGCTGGGCAACCTGGTGCACGTGATCGACGGGCAGATGGAGTTCGAGCTGAACCAGCAGACCGAGCAGTCGCTGCGCACGAGCGCAACGGACACCACCTACTACATCGTGCTCGACGCCGACGGCCAGCGGCTGGCTGGCGACGCCCCGCTGGCCAGTCCGCCGATCACGCTCGCTCGTGGCGAGCGCCGGATGTTCAACACGCGGGTCGACGATCATCCCGTGCGGATGGCGGTGCACGCGGTCGAGTGCGGCGCCCGGCTGTGTCAGGTTCGCGTGGCGGAGACGCTGGTCAAGCGGGACAAGGCGCGCAACGAATCGCTGGTCCTGACACTGACGCTCGCGCTGGTGTTCGCATTGGTGTTCGCGGTGGCGATCTGGTGGGTGGTGCGGCACGCGATGCAGCCGCTCGAGTCCGTCAACGAGCAGCTGGCGCAGCGCTCGCTCGACGACCTGCGGCCCCTGCGTCGCGGGCGCATGCCCAGCGAGGTGCAGCCGCTCCTCAACGCGATCGACCAGCTGCTGCAGCGCGTGGCGGCCGACGCGACGCGGCAGCGCCATTTCATCGCCGATGCGGCACACCAGTTGCGCACCCCGCTGACTGCGCTGCGGACCGAGTCCGAGCTGGCGTTGCTGGAA
>NZ_AZSN01000161.1:0-8084 GCF_000576225.1 Methylibium sp. T29-B
CGGCCGCGGATGCCGCTGGCTCGTCCGGCGCGACAGCGGCAGGTCGAGCTGGCGAAGGGGGCGTTGGGGTCGGCCACGGCGGCCCGGCGCGTCATGGGGGGCGAGTATAGAAGCCGGTCATGACGCCGCGGCGCCGGTCGGGGCTCAGTGCGCGGCGGCGACGGCCGGGTAGGCCTCGGGTCGATGCGGCGCATCTCGGCCTCGATCCAGGCTTCCACCTCGCGCATCAGCTCGTCGGGCTGGCGGCCGGTGGAGGGGATGGGGTGGCCGATCACGACGTCGATCACGCCGGGCCGCAGCACGAAGCTCTTGCGCGGCCAGCACTTCGCCGAGCTCACCGCGATCGGCACCACCGGCGTGCCGGTGGTCACCGCGAGCCGCGTACCGCCGCTCTTGTAGACGCCCTGGTCGCCGCGCGGCGTGCGCGTGCCTTCGGGGAACATGATGACCCAGTTGCCCTTGGCCATGTACTCGCGACCCTGCTCGGCCACGCGGTTCCAGGCCTCGGTGCGCTTGCTGCGGTCGATGTGGATCATGTCGAGCCGCCCGATCGCCCAGCCGAAGAAGGGGATGTAGAGCAGCTCGCGCTTGAACACGTAGCACAGCGGGTGCGACATCAGCGTGGGAAAGGCGAAGGTCTCCCAGGTGCTCTGGTGCTTGGGCAGCAGGATCACCGGCGAGAGCCGGTCGGCCGGCAGCCGCTCCATGCCCTGCACGCGGTAGCGCACGCCGCAGATCACCCGCGCACCCCAGATCGACAGCCGCAGCCAGCTGATGCAGACCCAGTACACCGGATCACCGCGCACGAAGATCGACAGCAGCAGCGCCACGATGGCGATCGGCACCACCGTGACGGCCATCCACGCGATGAAGACTGCCGAGCGCAGCACCGCCAGCAGGCGGCTCATGCCCCCAGCGCTCCGGCGTTGCTGTCGGGCACCTCGACGGTGCCGCGCGCGATGGCCCGCTCGTGGCGCTCGCGCTGCACGATGAACTCCGCCGCGGTTGCCAGGTCGGCATGCACCACGGTGCCGGGCACCTGGCGCACGAGGTCGGCGATCTGCGCGTCGGTGAGGCCCGCGCACTTGCCGGTGCGCACCAGGTGGGTCTCGCAGCCGACCGCCTGGGCCGCCTGCAGGTCGCGCAGGCTGTCGCCGATGGCGGGCACCTTGGTCAGATCGGCGCCGTAGCGGTCGGCGATCTGAGTGAACAGGCCGGGCAGCGGCTTGCGGCAGGCGCAAGCCTCGTCGGGCGCGTGCGGGCAGAAGAACACCGCGTCGACGCGGCCGCCCACCTGCGCCAGCCCGAGGTTCATCTTGGCGTGCATCGCGTTGAGCGCCGACATGTCGAACAGCCCGCGGCCCAGGCCTGACTGGTTGGTGGCGATCACCACGTGCCAGCCGGCATGGTTGAGCCGCGCGATGCCTTCCAGTGCGCCCGGCAGGGCATGCCACTCCTCGGCCGACTTGACGTACTCGTCGCTGTCGGCGTTGACGGTGCCGTCGCGATCGAGGATGACGAGCTTGGGAGGCTGCATGTCAGCTCGCCAGCTTCGAGAGATCGGCCACGCGGTTCATCGCGACATGCAGAGTGGCCAGCAGGCCGAGCCGGTTGGCGCGCAGCGCCGGGTCGTCCGCGTTGACCATCACGCCGTCGAAGAAGGCATCGACCGGCGCCTTCAGTGCGGCGAGCGACTGCAGCGAGGCCGCGTGGTCACCGCGCGCGAAGGCGGCATCGGCCGCAGGTTTCACCGCCGCCAGCGCCTGTGCCAGCGCGGCCTCGGCCGGCTCCTTCAGCAACGCCGCGTCGACCTTCGGCTCGACCGCGCCGTCCACCTTCTTCAGGATGTTGCCGACTCGCTTGTTCGCCGCGGCAAGCGCGGGCGCCTCGGGCAGGGCCGCGAAGGCCCGCACCGCCGCCAGGCGCTGCGCCACCTCGCCCAGCCGCTGCGGGCGCAGCGACAGCACGGCCTCGACCTCCTGCGCGCGGTAGCCCTGCTCGCGCAGGCTGCCGGCGAGGCGGTCGAAGATGAACTCGGCCAGCGCCGACGACGGGTCGGCGATCAGCGCGCCGAACGCCGGCAAGGCCGTCTTCAGCAGCGCATCGACCTCGAGCGGCAAGGCCTTCTCGGTCAGCATCCGGATCACGCCCAGCGCATGCCGCCGCAGCGCGAACGGGTCCTTGTCGCCGGTCGGCAGCTGGCCGATGCCGAACAGGCCGACCAGCGTCTCCAGCTTGTCGGCCAGCGCGACCACGGTGCCCACCTCGTTGCGCGGCAGATCGTCGCCGGCGAAGCGCGGGCGGTAGTGGTCCTCGATCGCGAACGCGATGTCGTCGCCCAGGCCGTCGTGCTGCGCGTAATAGCGGCCCATGGTGCCCTGCAGTTCGGGGAACTCGCCCACCATGTCGGTCAGCAGGTCGGCCTTGGCGAGCCGTGCGGCCTGGTCGGCCTTGGCCGCCAGTGCCTCGCCGCCGAGCTGGCTGCCGATCGCCCGCGCGATGGCCCGCACGCGCTCGACGCGTTCGCCCTGAGTACCGAGCTTGCCGTGGTAGACGACCCTGTCCAGACCGGACACGCGATCCTCGAGCGTCTTCCTGCGGTCCTGGTCGAAGAAGAACTTCGCGTCCGCCAGCCGCGGCCTCACCACCCGCTCGTTGCCACCGACCACCGCGCTGGGGTCCTCCGGGCTGATGTTGCTGACGATCAGGAACTTGTGGGTGAGCCGGCCCGTCGCGTCGAGCAGCGGAAAGTACTTCTGGTTGGCCTTCATCGTGAGGATCAGGCACTCCTGCGGCACCGCCAGGAAGCTCTCCTCGAACTGCCCGAGCAGCACGTTGGGCCGCTCCACCAGCGCGGTCACCTCGTCCAGCAGCGCCGGGTCGTCGATCGGCACCAAGCCTTCCTTCGAGGCCGCGGCCTGCAGCTGGCGCGCGATCTCGCCGTGGCGCGCCGCGAAGCTGGCGATCACCGCGCCCTGGTCCTGCAACTGCTGCGCGTAGTGGTCGGCGTGCTGCAGCACCACCGGGTCCATCTGCGCCTCGAAGCGGTGGCCGTGCGTCTCGCGGCGCGACTCGAGGCCGAGCGCGGCCACCGGCACCAGGTCGGCGCCGTGCAGCGCCACCAGGCCGTGGGCCGGGCGCACGAACTGCACGCTGGCCCAGCCCGGCAGCTCGCCGGTCTCGAGCTGGTAGCTCATCAGCTTGGGGATCGGCAGCTTCGCGAGCGCTTCGAGCAGCGCCTTCTGCAGTCCGGCGGCCAGCATCGCGCCGGGCACCAGGCTGTCGAAGAACAGCGCCTCGGCCTTGCCGTCGGGGCGACGCTCGAGCCGCTGCAGCGCCGAGGCGTCGGCGCCCAGCGCGGCGAGCTTCTTCAGCAGCGCCGGCGTGGGCTGGCCGTCGGCCGTCAGGCCCACGCTCACCGGCATCAGCTTCTGCGACACCGCCTTGTCGGGCGCGGCCGGCAGCACCGCACTGATGTGTGCCGCCAGCCGCCGCGGCGAGGCGAAGGGGGTGGTGGCCGAGTGCTCGGTGGCCAGGCCCTGGGCCTTCAGGCTCTCGGCCAGCGTCTGGGCGAAGGATTCGCCGAGCTTCTTCAGCGCCTTCGGCGGCAGTTCCTCGACAAACAGCTCGACGAGCAGGTTCTTGGTGTCGCTCATGCCCGGGCCGCCTCTTCCGCGTTCGCGACCTTGGCGGGCTTGCGGGCGGCTTCGCCCGCCTTCTCGATCTCGGCCACCCACTCGCGCGGCGCCATCGGGTAGCCCAGCCGGGCGCGGCTGTCGACGTAGCTCTGCGCGACCGCGCGCGCCAGGTTGCGGATGCGGCCGATGTAGGCGGCCCGCTCGGTCACGCTGATCGCACCGCGCGCGTCGAGCAGGTTGAAGGTGTGCGCGGCCTTCAGCACCTGCTCGTAGGCCGGCAGCGCGAGCTGCTGCGCCATCAGCTGCTGCGCGTTGCCCTCGTGGGCGCCGAACGCCGTGAGCAGGAAGTCGACGTTGCTGTGCTCGAAGTTGTAGGCGCTCTGCTCCTGCTCGTTCTGCAGGTAGACGTCGCCGTAGCTGAGCCCTTCGGTCCACTGCAGCTTGTAGACGTTGTCCACGCCCTGCAGGTACATCGCCAGGCGCTCCAGGCCGTAGGTGATCTCGCCGGTGATCGGCCGGCAGTCGATGCCGCCGACCTGCTGGAAGTAGGTGAACTGCGTGACTTCCATGCCGTTGAGCCAGACCTCCCAGCCCAGGCCCCAGGCGCCGAGCGTGGGATTCTCCCAGTCGTCCTCGACGAACCGGATGTCGTTGGCCTTGAGGTCGAAGCCCAGCGCCTCGAGCGAGCCGAGGTAGAGCTCCAGGATGTTGCTCGGCGCCGGCTTGAGCACCACCTGGTACTGGTAGTAGTGCTGCAGGCGGTTGGGGTTCTCGCCGTAGCGGCCGTCCTTGGGCCGCCGGCTCGGCTGCACATAGGCGGCCTTCCAGGGCTCGGGGCCGAGCGCGCGCAGGAAGGTGGCGGTGTGGCTGGTGCCGGCGCCGACCTCCATGTCATAGGGCTGCAGCAGGGCGCAGCCCTGGTCGGCCCAGTACTGCTGCAGGCGCAGGATGATTTGCTGGAAGCTCAGCATCGTGTGATGTCGTGGAGAGGGCGGGCCGCGGCAACGGAGCGCCGCGGCGGAGCCAGGATTCTAGGTGGCCGCTTCGCGCACCGAGGACGGCCGGCGCGCGGCGCGGCGCTACCGGTTGCACGGCCGGTCCGCAGTCCGTGCGATCAACGCCGCGCCCGCTCCGCCAGCCGCATCTTCAGCCCGACCGGGAACATCGTGAAGGCCATGCGCTCGCCCGGCGCCCCGCCGCCTTCCGGGCCGACTTCGAGCAGTTCGAAGTTGCGCGCCAGCATGCCCAGCACCATCTTCATCTCCAGCAGCGCGAGGTAGCGGCCGGGGCACAGGCGGGGGCCGGCGCCGAACGGCATCGAGGCCTTCTGCACGGCCCGGTCTGCGCCGTCTTGCCAGCGGCCCGGCCGGAAGTCCGCCACGTCCTCGGCCAGCCGGGCATCGAGCGCCGCGCGCCGCATCAGACAGAACACCACGGCGCCGGGTGGCAGGCGGAAGCCGGCCAGTGCCGTCTCGCGGTTGGCCTCCATGAACAGCAAGGGCGCCACCGGCTTCAGGCGCATCGCCTCGCCGACGCTAGCCTCGATCGAGGCCAGGCCCCGGGCCGCGTCGAAGCTCGGCGGCAACCGTGCATCGCCGAGTGCAGCGTCCACCTCGGCGACGAGTGCCTGCCAATCGTCCGGATGTTCGTGCAGCAGCCAGATCGCCCAGCCCAGCGTGTTGGCCGTGGTGTCTTCACCGGCCAGCAGCACGGTCATCACGTTGCCGGCCACCTCTTCCTCGGTCAAGGCGCTGCCGTCGGCGTCGCGCGCGGCCAGCATCGCCTCCAGCAGGTCGGTCGGCCGCTCGCGGCGCGCCGGCTCGTCCTGCAGGCGCTGCCTTGCGGCCTGCACGAAGCCACGCACCGCCTCGTGCACGCGCCGCAGGTGGCGGTCGTACTCGCGGTCGATCGGCAGCCTCAGGTAATGCCAGTAGGGGAAGGGCAGGTTGACGCGGCGAAACAGCATCGGGAACAACTTGTCCAGGTGCTCCTGCAGCGGATGCGGAGCGTCGATCGTGTTCAGGTCGACGCCGAAGGCCAGGCCGGTCGTGACGTCCACCGTGTAGCGCATCAGCGAGGCCTGCAAGTCGATGGCCTCGCCTCGCCGCGCCGCCTCGCGCCACGAGGCCATCAGCCGCTCGGTCACCCGCTGCAGCGATGGGTAGAAGCGCTTCAGGTGACCGGGGTCGAAGGCGCTCATCACGAGCCGGCGCTGGCGCCGCCAGTCGTCGCCCTCGGCGGAGAACACGCCGTGACCGCCGGCCTCGCGGATCACCGCCTCGATCGGCCGCATGCGCCGCCAGGTGTCGGGCCGGTCGCGCAGCAGAGCGGCGATCGTCTCCGCATCGGAGATCACCAGCACCTCGCGCCGGCCGAGGCGCAGGCGGTAAGTCGGGCCGTGGCGGTCGGCCCAGTCCTCGAACTGCCGGTGCAGTCGCGGCAGGTCGAACTGCAGCAGGTTGCCGATCAGCGGCCAGCCCCGCGGCCCCGGCAGCGCAGCCACCGACCTCAGCGGTGCCGCGTCGGCGGCGCGGGCCCTCGCAACGGCGGCGTCATCGGCTTCGTTCGGCTCGCGCATCGTCTCCTCGCGGTCAGCGGACCGGAGGAGTGTGCGCGAATCCGACTGGCGCGACGCGCCTCAGAAGGGCACCATGGCCTGCAGACGCAGCGTGGCGCGGGGCGCCGCCCCACCGGTGCCGAACAGCAGGCCGGCCTCCACTTGCGGGTCCTCGTCGTCGTCGCCGAGCTGGGCGAACACCGCCGGGCCGAGGATGTGCGATTGCTGCGATCGCGGCGCCCAGTGGTCCCAGCGCCCCAGGTGCCCGAAGCCCTGGGCGCCCCAGTCCAGCGCCGAGTCGCTGTGCACGCGCACCTGCCACTGGTAGCCGAACTCGGTGGGCGTGTGCCCGTCGTCGGCATGCAGGCGGCGCTCGAACAGCAGGTTCAGGTTGCCCTGCACCGCGCCCCAGCTCGCCTGCAGCAGCGGCCCGTAGCGCAGTTCATAGCCCTCGGAGGATTCGCGTTCTCGCTCGACCTCGATCAGCAGGCCGATCTCGTAGGGCTGCTCGCCGGTGTCGGTGAACTGGAAGCGGTTCTCCCATTCGAGCGAATGCACGCGGGTCGATTCGCCGAGTTCCCGCCCGAAGTTGACGGTGGCCTCGCTCGATCACCATGGCGTGAAGCCGTACTCGACGCCGAGCTTGCCGCCCCAGAAACTGCGCCCGTGGCGATCCTGGGCGATGCCGGCCTTGCTGTCGATCTCGCGTTCGCCGTGTTCGACGACCGGGCTGAAGATGTAGTCGGCCGGGTCGGCATGGGCGGCCGAGCACACGAATGCAGAGATCAGCAACGCAGAAAACTTCAAGTGCAAGGTCATGGGAATTTCTCCTGACTTTGCACTGTAGTCGCGCTCCGGGGCGCCATGCACCGCCGCAGTGCGCCGTTCAGCTGCGGTTCAGACCCGATTCAGATTCGGGCCGGATCGCCCCCGCGAGTGCGGCGGCCACGCCACACCGCCAGAGCCACGATCGCCAGCGCCAAGCCCAGCGGCGGCCACAGCCCGTAGCGTCCGGCCCACCACGCGAACGGCGTGAGCCCGCTGCGCCCCTGCACCGTGCCCTCGAGCACGCCGCGGGTGTGCGGGGCCAGCCAGCGGGTGACCTTGCCGCGGTGGTCGATGATGACGGTCGCGCCGGTGTTGGTGGCGCGGATCATCGGCCGCTGCAGTTCGAGCGCGCGCAGGCGCGAGATCTGCAGGTGCTGGTCGATCGCGACCGACTCGCCGAACCAGGCGATGTTGCTGACGTTGGCCAGCACCGTGGGCGCGTCGCCGCCGGGGCCGAAGCGGGCCGCGAGCTCCTCGCCGAACAGGTCTTCGTAGCAGATGTTGGGCGCCACCCGCTCTCCCTTGACCCCGAACGACGGCGCCACCAGCGGCCCGCGGTTGAAGTCACCGAGCGGCATGTTCATCAGGTCGACGAACCAGCGGAAGCCGGGCGGGATGAACTCGCCGAACGGCACGAGGTGGTGCTTGTCGTAGCGGTAGGCGCCGCCGGGCTCAGTGGCGGCGTCGCGCGACAGGCCGGCGACCGAGTTGGTGTAGCCGGCCTGCGGGTCGCCGAGCGGCAGGCCGACCAGCGCGGCACGTTCGCCGTCGGCGAAGGCGGCGCGCAGCCCGTCCCACAGCCCCTCCGGCAGTTGCGAGGGCAGCAGCGGGATGGCGGTTTCCGGCGCGACGACGAGGTCGGCGCGCGCCTCGACCATCGTTCGCAGCGTCCACACCAGGTCCTCGGGCTGGCGCTCCGGCGCGAACTTCTCGTCCTGCGCCACGTTGCCCTGAAGCAGCGCGACCGACAGCGTGCCGGTGGGCTCGGTGTGCTGCTGCGGCAGCGCCGTCGGCAGCCACCACAGGGCCAGGGCCGCGCCGGCCAGCGCCCAACGGCTCGG
>NZ_AZSN01000162.1:0-8075 GCF_000576225.1 Methylibium sp. T29-B
GTTTCCTCGAGGTGGCAGGCGAGGCCGCGGCGCTCGCAGATCGCGGCCAGCCGCTCGCGCACGTCGGCCGCCATCGCGTCGCGCACTTCGTTGGTGGTGGAGCGGATGTCGAGGCTGAAACGGCAACGGCCCGGCACGACGTTGATCGAGCCGTTGGGCACCTCCAGCATGCCGACGGTGCCGACCAGGTGCGGCGCCGCAGCGGCGCGCTGCTCGACGTAGAGCGCCAGCTCGGCGACCGCGGTGGCGGCATCCCGCCGGCGGTCCATCGGCGTGGTGCCGGCGTGGCTGGCGACGCCGACCACCTCGCCGAGGTAGCGCACGCTGCCGTTGATGGAGCTCACCACGCCCAGCGGCAGGTCCAGCTCGGCGAGCACCGGGCCCTGCTCGATGTGGACCTCGACGAAGCCGAGGTAGCGCGCCGCATCGCGCGCCTCGGCCGCGATCGCCTCCAGCGTGGCCGGCAGGCCGGCGGCCAGCATCGCGGTGCGCATCGTCACGCCGTCGGCGTCCTGCTGGTCCAGCCAGGCGGGCTCGAAGTGGCCGGTAAGCGCGCCGGAGCCGAGGAAGGTGGCCTTGTAGCGCTGACCCTCCTCTTCGGCGAAGCCGACCACCTCGAGGCCGAAGGGCAGGCGCCGGCCGGCGCGGTGCAGCTCGCGCACGCAGGCCATCGGCACCAGGATGCCGAGCCGGCCGTCGTACTTGCCACCGTTGCGCACGGTGTCGTAGTGGCTGCCGGTGAGCAGGCGCCGCGCCGACGGATCGCTGCCGAGGTAGAGGCCCACCACGTTGCCGACCGCATCGAGGCGCACCTCGTCGAAGCCGCAGTCGCGCATCCAGGCCTGCAGCTGCGCGGCGCAGGCACGGTGCGCGTCGGTCAGGTAGGTGACGGTGAGCTCGCCGCGTTCGCCATAGCCCGGGTCGGTGTGCACGGCCAGCTGCTCGGCCCAGTCCCACACCGGGTTGCCCAGGATCGGCGCGGCGCCGAACTTGTCGTTCAGGCGGATCTCGGCGATGCGGTCGATGTTGCGCAGGCACTCGGCCAGCTCGATCTCGGGGTGGCCCTGCAGCCGGCGCTGCAGCGTCGCGAGGATCTCGCGCCGGTGCAGGCCCTCGCCGCGTGGGCCGCGCACCGCCAGCACGAAGGGCCAGCCGAAGCGCGCGCCGTATTCGGCGTTGAGCCGCTGCACCAGCGCGAACTCCTCCGGGGAGCAGTGGTTCAGGCCGGCGCGCGCCTGCTCGCCGGTCGATTCGGCGGTCAGCGTGCCGGCCACCGCGGCCTTGCCCGCCAGCTCGGGGTGGGCGCGCACCAGCGCGAGCTGGGTCTCGCGCCCGGCCTCGCGCACCACGCGCACCATCGCATGCTTGAGCTGCGCCAGGCTGGTGAACGGCCGCTGGCGCAGTGCCGTCTCGGCAATCCACGGCGAGTGCTCGTAGAGCCCGTCGAGCGCGGCCAGCGCCGCCTGGGCCGGCGCATCGTTGAGCCAGGCGAGCGTCAGCGGGGTGGGGGCGGCGGTCGTCACGTGGAGGCCTTCGCGCAGGGGTGGGTGGCCTGCCAGTGCCGCGCGATGTCGATGCGCCGGCACACCCAGACGCGGTCGTGCGCCTCGATGTGGTCGAGGAAGCGCTGCAGCGCGCCGATGCGGCCAGGCTTGCCGAGCAGGCGGCAGTGCATGCCGATCGACATCATCTTGGGTGCGTCCTCGCCCTCGGCGTAGAGCGCGTCGAAGCTGTCGCGCAGGTAGGTGAAGAAGTGCTCGCCGGTGTTGAAGCCCTGCGCCTGCACGAAGCGCATGTCGTTGGTGTCGAGCGAGTAGGGCACCACGAGGTGGGGCACGCGGGTGCCGTCGGTCTTCTCGACCTCGGTCCAGAACGGCAGGTCGTCGCCGTAATAGTCGCTGTCGTATTCGTAGCCGCCCTGGTCGGCGACGAGCCGACGCGTGTTGGGGCTGTCGCGACCGGTGTACCAGCCGAGCGGCCAGGCGCCGCCGGTCAGCTCGCGCAGCAGCTGGGTGCCGATGCCGATGTGGCGGCGCTCGGTGGCCTCGGGCAGGTTCTGGTAGTGGATCCAGCGCAGGCCGTGGTTGGCGATCTCGTAGCCGCTTTCCATGAAAGCGGCCAGCAGCTCCGGATAGCGCTGCAGCGCCATGCCGACGCCGAACACCGTGAGCGGCAGGCGGCGCTTCTCGAACTCGCGCAGGATGCGCCACACGCCGACGCGCGAGCCGTACTCGTACATCGACTCCATGGTCATGTGGCGGTTCTCGTAGGCCTGCGCGGTGATCAGCTCGGACAGGAAGGTCTCGGAGGTGGGATCGCCGTGCAGCGGGCTGTTCTCGCCGCCTTCCTCGTAATTGAGCACGAACTGCACCGCGATCTTCGCGCCGCCGGGCCAGCGCGCGTGCGGGACGTCGCGGCCGTAGCCGCGCAGGTCGCGGGGATAGGGGGCAGGGGTCGGATCCATGGTGGGCAGGCCTTGCAAGAAGCGAGCGCAGTGCGGCGGCTCAGCCGGCCGGCCGCAACGCGGCGTCGAGGTCGTGGACGCGCGGGTTGAGACGCAGGTTGCGCTCGACGTTGCGCAGGTGGGCGTCGAGCAGCTTCACGGCGGCGCGGGCGTCGCGCCGTTCCAGCGCATCGACCAGGGCCACGTGCTCGGCCTGCGAATGCTCGGCCGAGTGCGAGGACTGGTACATCAGCGAGATCAGCGAGGAGCGCGACAGCAGGTCGGTCAGCAGCTGCGCCAGCACCTCGTTGCCGACCATGCGGGCGAGGATCATGTGGAAGTCGGCCAGCAGCCGGGTGCGGCCGGGCACGTCGGTGCGCAGCACGGCCTCGCGTTCGGCGCGCAGGTGGGCGCGCAGCTCGGCGATCTGCGCGTCGGTGATCACCGTGCACAGCTTGCGCACCATCGCGGCCTCCAGCATCTGCCGCACCTCGAACACCTGGCGCGCCTCCTGCACGCCGGGCCGGGCGACGAAGGCGCCGCGGGCCGGCTCGAGCGTGACCAGGCGGTCGCGGCTGAGCTGGTTGAGGGCCTGGCGCACCAGCGTGCGCGAGACCTTGAAGAGGTCGGCGATCTTCTGCTCGGCCAGCTTGGTGCCCGGCATCAGCCGGCGCTCGACGATGGCGGTGGTGATCGCGTCGACGATGCGCTGCGTGGCACTGGTATCGGCCTCCGGCGCGGCGCGTGCGGCCGCGCCGGCACGGCGGCGCCGCGACGGTGCGGGCTTCAGGGCCTGGAGCGGTGCAGCGGCGGTGCGAGGCATCTTTTCGGTGCGGTATCGGCGGCGTCGCGGCCCGGCAGGTCCGTGGCACGGTGCTTGCGACGACCGGCAAAGTGTATACACTTTTGTGCACAGCCCGCGCCGGGCGGCGCTGCGTGATGCGGCCCGCGGACACGGACCGCACGCCCCCTCCCGCGACCACCACCGGAGCGCCGCCGCCACGACCATGGGACGACTCACCACCCACGTGCTCGACACGATGAACGGCTGCCCCGCCGCCGGCATGGCGGTGACGCTGTGGCGCCTGGCGCCGCAGGGCGACCAGCGCCTGGCCGCGCTGCGGCTCAACGACGATGGCCGGGCCGACCTGCCGCTGCTGGAGGGCGCGGCGATGCAGCCGGGCCGCTACCGCCTGGTCTTCGCGGTGGCCGACTACTTCCGCGCGCGCGGCGTCGTGCTGCCGGAGCCGCCCTTCCTCGACGAGGTGCCGCTGGACTTCGGCCTGGCCGACCCGGCGCTGCACTACCACGTGCCGCTGCTGGCCAGCCCCTGGGCCTATTCCACCTACCGCGGCAGCTGAGCCGATGCCGATGGACGCCTACCTGCTCGACTGGGCCAACCTGCTGCTGCGCTGGCTGCACGTGGTCACCGCGGTCGCCTGGATCGGTGCCTCGCTGCACTTCGTGCTGCTCGACGACAGCCTCTACAAGCCGGAGGACCCGGAGCTGAAGAAGAAGGGCGTCGACGGCGAGGCCTGGGCGGTGCACGGCGGCGGCTTCTATCACTCGAACAAGTACCTGGTGGCGCCGCCCGACCTGCCCGAGAAGCTGCACTGGTCGTACTGGGAGAGCTACGCGACCTGGCTGTCGGGCTTTGCGCTGCTGTGCGTGCTGTACTTCGTGAACGCCTCGTCCTTCCTGGTCGACAAGGCGGTGTTCGACTGGTCGCCCGGCGCCGCGGTGGCCGGTGCTCTGGCCTATCTGGTGCTGGGCTGGGTGGTCTACGACGGCATCTGCCGCGTGTTCGGCCGCAAGCCCGACGGTTCGGTGGGCGGCGACCTGAAGGTGGGCATCGGCGTGTTCGTCTACACCTGCGTGGCGGCGTGGATCGCCTGCCACCTGTTCGCCGGCCGCGCCGCCTTCCTGCTGACCGGCGCGATGCTGGCCACGGTGATGAGCGCCAACGTGCTGATGGTCATCATCCCCGGCCAGCGCAAGGTGGTGGCGGCGTTGCGCGCGAAGCGGCCGGTCGATCCGAACCTCGGCAAGCGGGGCAAGCAGCGCAGCGTGCACAACACCTACTTCACGATGCCGGTGCTGATCGCGATGCTGTCCAACCACTACGGCATGGTCACGCAGCACCGCCTCAACTGGCTGGTGCTGGTGTTGATGATGCTGGCTGGTGCGCTGATCCGGCTGTTCTTCGTGCTCCGTCACAAGGCGCCGCCGCGCTGGGAGATCGCCGCCGCGGCGATCGCGATCCTGGCCGGCGTGGCGTGGCTGGTCGCGCCGAAGCACGAGCCCGTGGCGTCGGCGCAGGCGGCGGCGCCGGTGCGCTTCGCGCAGGTGCAGGCGGTGGTGGGCGAGCGCTGCGCGATGTGCCACAACGCCCAGGTCGTCAGCAAGAACATCCAGCTGCACACGCCCGAGCTGATCGCCGGCCATGCGCAGCAGATCTACCAGCAGGCGGTGGTGCTGAAGACCATGCCGATGAACAACGCCACCCAGATGACCGACGCCGAGCGTGCGCTGCTGGGTCGTTGGTACGAGGCCGGCGCGCCGCCCCGTTAGCGGGCAGGGCCTGGGTACGGGCCTTGCAAGGACCCGAGGGCATTCGAGGAGAACGCCATGGCTTCGGGCACACCCCCCACCGTCCACCCGGTCGACGAGAAGCTGCCCGCCGGACGGCTGGCGACGCTGGGCCTGCAGCATGTGCTGGTGATGTACGCCGGCGCCGTGGCCGTGCCGCTGATCGTCGGCCGCGCGCTCAAGCTCAGCCCCGAGCAGGTGGCGATGCTGATCTCGGCCGACCTGTTCTGCTGCGGCATCGCCACGCTGATCCAGTCGCTGGGCGCGACGCGCTGGTTCGGCGTGAAGCTGCCGGTCATGATGGGCGTGACCTTCGCCGCGGTCGGCCCGATGGTGGCGATGGCCGGACCCGGCGGCACCGAAGCGGCGCGCGCCATCTTCGGCGCCATCATCGGTGCGGGCCTGCTGGCGATCTTCATCGCGCCGGTGATGGGGCGCTTGCTTCGCTTCTTTCCGCCGGTGGTGACCGGCACCATCATCGCGGTGATCGGCATCAGCCTGATGCGCGTGGGCATCGGCTGGGCGATGGGCGGTCCGGCCCACCTGGCGCAGTTCACCGACGTGCCCCGGCTGGTGGTGATGGTCGACCAGGCCAAGGCCGAGGCGCTGGCCGGCAATGCGGCGGTGGCCGCACTGTCGGCCGGCTCGGCTCCGGCGGCGGGTGTCGCGACGCAGGCCGCCGCCGCGGCCACGGCTTCGGCCAATGCCGGCACGAACGCGGGCGCCGCCCCCGTGCCGGTCGTCACCCGGCTGCCGGGGCCGGTGCCGCAGAAGGACAACCCGGCCTACGGCGCGCTCGACAACATGGCCGTCGCGGCCTTCGTGCTGGGGGTGATCCTGCTGATCTCCAAGTACGGCCGTGGCTTCGTCGCCAACATCTCGGTGCTGCTGGGCATCGTGGCGGGCTGCGTGGTGGCCGTGGCGATGGGCAAGATGGGGTTCGACAAGGTGGCCAAGGCGCACTGGTTCGACGTGGTCACGCCGTTCGCCTTCGGCCCGCCGGTGTTCGACCCGGTGCTGATCGCGACGATGACGCTGGTGATGGTGGTCGTGATGATCGAATCGACCGGCATGTTCCTCGCGCTGTCCGACCTGACCGGCAAGCCGATCGACCAGCGCGAGCTGACGGCCGGGTTGCGCACCGACGGGCTGGGCACGTTGATCGGCGGCGTGTTCAACACCTTCCCCTACACCAGCTTCTCGCAGAACGTGGGGCTGGTAGGTGTGACCGGGGTGCGCAGCCGCTACGTGTGCGTGGCGGCGGGGCTGATCATGATCGTGCTGGGCCTGCTGCCGAAGATGGCGGCGCTGGTCGAGTCGGTGCCGACCTTCGTGCTGGGCGGCGCCGGGCTGGTGATGTTCGGCATGGTGGCCGCCACCGGCATCCGCATCCTCGCCGCGGTGGACTACAAGACTCATCGCCACAACCTCTACATCGTGGCCATCTCCATCGGCTTCGGCATGCTGCCGCTGGTGGCGCCGCGCTGGACGCAGCAGATGCACCACGGCCTGCACCCGCTGCTGGAGTCCGGCATCCTGCTGGCGGCGCTGAGCGCGGTGCTGCTGAACCTGTACTTCAACGGTGCCAAGGGCGGGGCGGCGGATGCGGTCGAGGCGGCGAAGCTGGCCGAGGCGCATTGATTTTCTGGGGGGTGGTGTGTGGTGCGGCAGGCGGTGTGTGCCGAGGGCTCGGGCGGGGGCGGTCGGCGCTGCGCGCCGACGCCACTGCGGTGCTCGCGGCGGGGTGGCGTCGCGGAACTCGCTGCGCTCACTGCGTTCGCTGCGCTCGGACAGCCGCGACGGATCAGTTCACGAGGCGCGCTGCGCGCGCCCACCCCGACGCTGCGCGCCTCGTCCGCCCCCGACCTCACCCCCGGCACACACCGCCTGCCGCACCCGTCAAGCTCGTGGTGCTCCACCGGCCCCAACCGCCTCTGTCGACCCCTCGTCTGCCGCCCGTCTCGACGCATGAACGTCTCGCAATCCCTCCAAGCGCCGCCACCATGCCCACGCTGCTGATCCACAACGCCCGCCTCGTCGTCACGATGGACGAGCAGCGCCGCGAGATCTCCGACGGCAGCGTGTTCATCCGCGACCACGTGATCGAGGCCGTGGGCCCGGCCCCCGAACTGCCGGTCACCGCCGACGCGGTGATCGACGCGCGCGAGCACGTCGTCCTGCCCGGGCTGATCAACACCCACCACCACATGACCCAGTCGCTGACGCGCGTGATCGCGCAGGACTGCGAGCTGTTCGACTGGCTGGGCACGCTCTACCCGATCTGGGCCGGGCTCACGCCCGAGATGGTGCGGGTGTCGACGCAGACCGCGATGGCCGAGCTGCTGCTGGCGGGCTGCACGACCAGCAGCGACCATCTCTATCTCTATCCCAACGGGGTGACGCTCGACGACAGCATCGAGGCGGCCACGGAGATCGGCATGCGCTTCCACGCGGCGCGCGGCTCGATGAGCGTGGGCCAGAGCCAGGGCGGCCTGCCACCCGACCACGTGGTGGAGGCCGAGCCGGCGATCCTGAAGGAGACGCAGCGGCTGATCGAGCGCTGGCACGACCCGGCGCGCTTCGCGATGCGGCGCATCGTCGTTGCGCCGTGCTCGCCGTTCTCGGTGAGCCGCACGCTGATGCGCGAGTCGGCGGCGCTGGCACGCAGCTTCGGTGTCTCGCTTCACACTCACCTGGCCGAGAACGACAAGGACATCGACTACTCGCGCCAGAAGTTCGGCATGACGCCGGCCGAGTACGCCGAGGACCTGGCTGGGTCGGCCGCGACGTGTGGCATGCGCACTGCGTCAAGCTCGACGCGCCGGGCATCGGCCTGTTCGCGCGCACCGGCACCGGCGTGGCGCACTGCCCCTGCTCGAACATGCGGCTGGCCTCCGGCATCGCACCGGTGCGCGCGATGCGCGACGCCGGCGTGCCGGTGGGCCTGGGCGTGGATGGCTCGGCCTCGAACGACGGCGGCCACCTGCTGGCCGAGGCGCGCATGGCGATGCTGCTGCAGCGCGTGGCGCACGGCCCCGAGCGC
>NZ_AZSN01000163.1:0-8059 GCF_000576225.1 Methylibium sp. T29-B
TCGACGCGGCCGTGGCCGCGGCGCAGCCGGCGCTGTGCCTGCCGGCCCACCTGCCCGAGAAGCCGGCGGGCCGCACCTTCGTGATCGGCGCCGGCAAGGCCTCGGCCGCGATGGCGCGGGTGCTGGAGCAGCACTGGGACGGCCCGCTGCAGGGCCTGGTGGTCACCCGCTACGGCTATGCGGTGCCCTGCGAGCGCATCGAGATCGTCGAGGCCGCCCACCCGGTGCCCGACGCCGCCGGGCTGCGCGCGGCCGAACGCATCCGTGCGCTGGTGAGCGATCTGCGCGCCGACGACCTGGTGATCGCTCTCATCTCCGGCGGTGGCTCCTCGCTGCTGGTGGCGCCGGGCCCCGGGCTCACGCTGGCCGACAAGCAGGCCGTCAACACCGCACTGCTGGAGAGCGGCGCGACGATCTCCGAGATGAACTGCGTGCGTCGGCACCTGTCGTCGCTGAAGGGCGGGCGGCTGGCCGCCGCCTGCCACCCGGCCCGGCTGGTGAGCCTGCTGGTCTCCGACGTGCCGGGCGACAACCCGATCGACATCGCATCGGGCCCGACCGTGGCCGACCCGACCACCTGTGCCGACGCGCTGGCCATCGTGCAGCGCTACCGGATCGCGCTGCCGCCGGCGGTGCGCGCGCTGCTGGAAAGCGGCGACGGCGAGACCGTCAAGCCGCACGATCCCCGCCTGGCACGCAGCGAGACGCGGCTCATCACCGCGCCGCGGATCGCGCTCGAGGCGGCGGCGCGGGTCGCGCGCGACGCCGGCCTCACGCCCTACATCCTGGGCGACAGCCTCGAGGGCGAGGCACGCGAGGTTGGCAAGGCCATCGCCGGCATCGCAAGGCAGGTGGCGCTGCACGGCCAGCCGTTCCGCCCGCCCTGCGTGCTGCTGTCGGGCGGCGAGACCACGGTCACCTTGAAAGGCCGGGGCCGCGGCGGCCGCAATGTCGAGTTCCTGCTGTCGCTCGCCATCGCGCTGGACGGCCTGCCCGGCGTGCATGCGATCGCGGGCGACACCGACGGCGTCGACGGCGTCGAGGAGATCGCCGGCGCCTGCGCCGCGCCCGACACGCTGGCGCGTGCCTGGGCGCTCGGCCTGCGCCCGCGCGCCAGCCTCGACGACAACGACGGCCACGGCTTCTTCCAGGCGCTGGGCGATTCGGTGGTCACCGGCCCGACGCTGACCAACGTGAACGACTTCCGGGCGGTGCTGATCGAGGGCCCGGCCGGCGCCTGAACGCGCGTCAGGTCTTCAGCCGGTAGCCGGTGCGGAAGATCCAGGCCACGACGGCCAGCGAGCCGGCGAGGAAAGCGAAGGTCATGCCCAGGCTCAGTGCGATGTGCACGTCGGCCGTGCCGTAGAAGCTCCAGCGGAAGCCGCTCACCAGGTAGACCACCGGGTTGAACAGCGCCACCGTCTGCCAGAACGGCGGCAGCATGCCGATCGAATAGAAGCTGCCACCCAGGAAGGTGAGCGGCGTGACGATCAGCAGCGGCACCACCTGCAGCTTCTCGAAGCCGTCGGCCCAGATGCCGATGATGAAGCCGAACAGGCTGAAGGTCACCGCCGTCAGCACCAGGAACAGCAGCATCCAGACCGGGTGCTCGATGCGCAGCGGCACGAACAGCCAGGCGGTGGCCAGGATGATGAGCCCGAGCACGACCGACTTGGTGGCCGCGGCGCCCACGTAGCTCAGCACGATCTCGAAGGCCGAGACCGGCGCCGACAGCAGCTCGTAGATCGTGCCGGTGAACTTGGGAAAGTAGATGCCGAACGAGGCGTTCGAGATGCTCTGCGTCAGCAGCGACAGCATCACCAGCCCCGGCACGATGAAGGCGCCGTAGCTGACGCCGTCCACTTCGGGAATGCGCGCGCCGATCGCCGCACCGAACACCACGAAGTACAGCGAGGTGGAGATCACCGGCGAGATCACGCTCTGCATCAGCGTGCGCCACGCGCGCGCCATCTCGAAGCGGTAGATCGCGCGCACCGCGTGCAGGTTCATGCTCATGGGGTGTTGTCCTCGATCAGGCCGACGAAGATGTCTTCCAGGGAGCTCTGCGTCGTGTGCAGGTCCTTGAAGGCGATCCCCAGCCCGCTCAGCGCGTCCAGCAGCGCGGCGATGCCGGCGCGCCCGCTCTGCGTGTCGTAGGTGTAGGTCAGCTCCAGGCCGTCGGCCGACAGCGTGAGCGCGTAGGCGGCCAGCGCGGGCGGCACCTGCGCCAGCCGCGCCGTCAGCTGCAGTGTCAGCTGCTTGCGGCCGAGCTTGCGCATCAGCTCGGCCTTCTGCTCGACGAGGACCAGCTCGCCCTTGTTGATGATGCCGATGCGGTCGGCCATCTCCTCGGCTTCCTCGATGTAGTGCGTGGTCAGGATGATGGTCACGCCGGTGGCGCGCAGCTCGCGGACCAGCTGCCACATGTCGCGCCGCAGCGTCACGTCGACGCCGGCGGTCGGCTCGTCCAGGAAGAGGATGCGCGGCTCGTGCGACAGCGCCTTGGCGATCATCAGCCGTCGCTTCATGCCACCCGACAGCGCCATGATCTTGCTGTCCTTCTTGTCCCACAACGACAGCGCCTTCAGCACCTTCTCGATGTGCGCCGGGTCCGGCGGCTTGCCGAACAGGCCGCGGCTGAAGGACACCGTGTTCCACACCGATTCGAAGGCGTCGGTCGTCAGCTCCTGGGGCACGAGGCCGATCAGCGAGCGTGCGGCGCGGTAGTCGCGAACGATGTCGTGCCCGTCGACTTCGATGCGGCCGCTGCTCGCATTGACGATGCCGCAGACGATGCTGATCAGCGTGGTCTTGCCGGCGCCGTTGGGTCCCAGCAGCGCGAAGATCTCGCCGGGGCGGATCGCCAGGTCGATGCCCTTGAGCGCGTGGAAGCCCGAGCGGTAGGTCTTGGAGACGCCTGTGGCCGTGAGGATGTGCTGCATCGGGACGAGGATAGCCGCAGCCTGCCCAGGCTGCCTGTCACGCCTGGGCAAGCGCGGTGTCCGGAATGAGCCATCTTTCAGCGTGCCCGCGCCCTAAGCTGCGCCGCGAGCAACCCGGAGAGACCTGCCCATGAGCCAGCCTGTCGCCATCGTGCCGCCCGAGGCGGTGACCCCTGCGTGGATCACGGCCGCGTTGGCCGCCGGGGGCGTGAACGCCCGGGTCGCCGGACTGGTGATGGAGTCGGTGGGCACCGGACAGCTCGGCGAGACCCGGCGCTTCCACCTCGAGTACGCCGGCACGCCGCCGCCCGACGCGCCGAAGTCGGTGGTCGGCAAGTTCCCGTCCGCCAATGCCACGGCGGCGGAGACCGGGCGGTCGATGGGCTTCTACCGCTCGGAGGTCATGTTCTACCGGGAGGCGGCCGCGAAGGCCGGCATCCACGTGCCGCGGACCTACGTCGCGGAGATCGATGCCGCCAACGATTTCGTGCTGCTGTTCGAGGACCTGGCGCCGGCCCGGCCCGGTGACCAGATGCGCGGCTGCAGCGTCGACGAGGCGCGCCGTGCGCTGTCGGAGGCGGCCCGGCTCCACGCGGCCTACTGGAACGACCTCGAGCTGATGAAGCAGCCCTGGCTCTACGTGCCCGAAGGCGCGCAGGGCTTCTACACCACCGAGCTGATCGAGTCGTCGTGGGACTATTTCAAGCGCACCTACGACGGCGTGCTGTCCGCCGAGGTCACCGATGTCTGCGAGCGCTACGTCCGTCACCACGCGCACTGGAACCGGCCGCGGCCGCTGCCCAAGTGCTACTCGCACTGCGACTTCCGGCCCGACAACATGCTGTTCCATCCCGCGGGGGGCCGGGTCGCGATCGTCGACTGGCAGACCAGCAACTTCCTCGGGACCGGCATGGACACCGCCTATTTCCTGGGGGGAGCGTTCGACCGCGAGACGCGCCGCAAGCACGAGCGCTCGCTGCTCGCCGGCTACCACGAGGCACTCTGCGCCCACGGCGTGCAGGACTACAGCTTCGACCACGCGATGGCCGACTACCGGCACTACAGCTTCGCGGTGCTCGCGGTCGCGATCGCCGCGACGGTGATCGTCAAGCGCACCGAACGGGGCGACCGCCTGTTCGCGCACATGATCACCGGTGGCGCGCACCAGGCGATCGACAACCACGCGCTCGACACGCTGGGCGCCTGAGGGACCGGCCATGCGCCTGCTCAAGCCGCACCTGGACATCGGCCTGTTCACCAACCAGATCGCGCAGCAGCGCAGCTTCTGGTCGGACACCGTGGGCCTGCGCCTCGACCATGAGCTCGACTTCGGCAACGGCACCGTCCAGCACCGCTACGACGCCCACGGCTCCGTCGTCAAGGTGAACCACTACCCGACGCCGCTGCCCGGGCAGCCGCCGACCGGCTACGTCGGCCTGACGATCGCGGGCCCCGATGCGCGCCGCTACGAAGGCCGGCACCCGGACGGCGACGCGGTCCGCGTGGTGCCGAGCGGCACCGATGGCGTGGTGGGCATCGGCATCACGGTGCGCACGCCGGACACCGCGCGGCTGATGCGCTTCTACACCGAGGCGATGGCGTTCGACCGCGTCGCCGACGACGTGGCGCGCTGCGGCGACACGCTGCTGTTCGTCACGCCCGGCCCGGGCGGGCGACCCTGCAACGATTTCGTCGGCCTGGCGTTCCGCTACCTCACCGTCCAGATCGACGATGCCGACCTGGCGATGCAGGAGATCGTGGCGCGCGGCGGAAGCGTGGCGCGCGACCCGGTCACCTTCGGCACGGTCGCGCGCTACGGTTTCGTCGCGGACCCCGACGGGAACTGGATCGAGATCTCCGCGCGCGGATCGCTCGGCGGTCACGTGCCGCCGGTCGATCGCTGAGTCCACCGAGGCCCATCGCATGGCGCACTACGTCGACGTGGAGGACGCGGTCGGGATGCCCGGCCTGCGCGTGGTGCTCACGCCGGGCGTGCCCGGCCCGTGGAGCGAGGCGGCCAAGGCGATCCTGCACGTCAAGAAGCTCGCGCACGTGAAGGTGAGGCAGGAGCTGCTCGGTTCCAACCTGCCGCTGATCCGCTGGACCGCGCAGGCCACCGCGCCGGTCGCGGTGTGGAACGAGGAGCCACCGCGGTCGACGTGGATCGAACAGCTGTATCTGTTCGAGCGGCTGGCGCCGGAGCCGGCGCTGATCCCGCGCGATGTCGACGAGCGGATGCTGATGTTCGGCCTGGCAAACGAGATCTTCGGCGAGAACGGCTTCGTGTGGAACCGGCGGCACCTGATGGTGCGCGACTTCTCCGGCCCCGATCAGCCGCCGGAGATCCGCGAGAGCTTCAGGTTCCTCGGCCGGAAGTACGGGTACGGCGACGCTGCCGCGGCGGCGGCGCCCGCTCGCTGCGCCGAGGTGATGGGCCTGCTGGCCGACCGGCTGCGATCGCAACGCGAGCGCGGCAGCCGCTACTGCGTGGGGGCCTCGCTCACCGCGCTGGACCTTTATGCCGCCTGCGCCTACGCGCTGGTCTCGCCATTGCCGCAGGACCTGTGCGCGATGACGCCGCTGTTCCGTGCCGTGTACACGACCGGCGACCCGGTGGTGAGGGCCGCCGCGGTCCCCATCCTCGGCGAGCACCGCGACTTCATCTACCGGCAGCACCTGGAGCTGCCGGTCGACCTCTGAGTCTCAGCCGACGGGGTCTATGGGCGTGGCGAGCGCGAAGCGCCGCTCGATCGCTTCGGCGGCATCGAGGCACTGGTCCTCGCGGAAACGCCGGCCGGTCAGCAGCACGCCGATCGGCAGGCCGGTGGCCTCGTCGCGGTCCGCCGGCACGCAGGCCGAGGGCAGGCCCATCAGATTGGCCGGCAGCACCGGACGGATCATCTCCGCGGTGTCGGCGGCGCCAGCGGGCGAGGCGCAGTCGAAGCCGGGTTCGAACGGCAGTTGCGACCAGGTCGGCGACAGCAGCAGCGGGTACGTCGCCATGAAGCGCGACCAGTCGCGCGCGATGCCGTCGCGGCGCATGAACAGCTCGGACACCGCCGCGGTGTCGGCCCACGGCGGCATGATGGCGCGCAGCATCTCCCAGAAGGCTGCGCCGTCGCGCCCCATCATCGGCAGCAGCTGCGGCGTCATCGCCTCGAAGTCGCCGAACAGCAGTTGCGCCCAGGCGGTGATCGCGTCCTCGTAGCGCGGCGGGCAGATCTCGGTCACCTCGTAGCCGGCATCGGCCAGCGCCGCGGCGGCCCGCCGTACCGCGGCGGCCACGCGCGGATCGGTGCGGCCACCCGGTGGCTCGGGCAGCACCGCGACGCGCAGCGGTCCGGGCTCGGCGGCGCCGACCAGCGGCGCCGAGATCGACCAGGGATCACGCGGGTGCGCGCCCATCAGCGCCTGCAGCGCGGCACGCACGTCGGCCACGCGACGTGCCATCGGGCCCTGCACGTTCATCAGCTGCACCGCGAACAGGCGGTCTTCGGCCGGCACGAAGCCGGCGTCGGGCACGCGGCCCGCCGACGGCCGGATCGACGCGATGCCGCAGGCATTGGCCGGGTTGCGCAGCGAGCCGCCGATGTCGTTGCCCAGGCCGATCGCGGCCATGCCGGTGGCCAGCGCCACCGCGTCGCCGCCGCTCGAGCCGCCGGCGGTGCGCCCCGGATTCCAGGGGTTGAGCGTGCGCCGTGCAGGCTGCTGTCGGTGTGCACCCGCAGCGCCAGGTCGGGCAGGTTGGTGCGGGCGATCGGGATCGCGCCGGCCGCGCGCATGCGTTGCACCGTCGGCGCATCCTCCGGCACCATCGCGCCAGCCAGCGCCGGCACGCCCCAGGGGGGTGGGCAGGCCGGCCATGTCGATGTTTTCCTTCACCGTGATCGGCACGCCGTGCAGCGGACCGAGCGCGGCGCCCGCCGCCACCTGGCGATCGGCCGCCACGGCGGCGGCGCGGGCCTCGTCGGCCAGCAGACGGACCACGGCGTTGACGCGCGGGTTGACGGCCTCGATGCGCGCCAGATGGGCCTCGATCACCTCGACGCAGGACACGTCGCGCCGTGCGATCAGCGTGGCCAGTTCGAGGGCGCTGTGTTGCCAGAGTGCTTGCATGGGGTCCGCCTGGGTGGGGTGAAGGGGCAGGAGCGATGAGTGTGCGATTGCCGGACGGTGAGGACAGTCGCGCGCGCGACGCCGGCCTCAGGCACGCTTCGTCGCGATCAGCGTCCGCAGCGCCGGTCCCTGCAGGCGCGGCCGGTCGGCGTCAAGCGCGGTGAGCGGCTGCACCTCGCGCAGCGAGTCGCGGCTGCGCCGCGCGAGGTCCTGGTAGGTCTGGGTGCCTTCGAGTTTCCAGGCGATCTCGGCGTCGCTCAGCAGCCGCTTGGGCCGGGCCGGCGTGCCGGCCACCAGCGTGCGCGGCGGCACCTGCATGCCGGCCGGGACGAAGGCGCAGGCCGCCACGATGGCCTGCGCGCCGACCTCGGCCTCGTCCATCACCACCGCGTTCATGCCCACCAGCGCGTCGCGCCGCACCACGCAGCCGTGCAGTACCGCGCCGTGGCCGATGTGGCCGTTCTCCTCGACCACGGTCGCCTGGTCCGGGAAGCCGTGCAGCACGCAGTTGTCCTGCACATTGGCGCCCGGCCCGATGACGATGCGTCCGAAGTCGCCGCGCAGGCAGGCGCAGGGGCCGACGTAGCAGTGCGCGCCGACGATCACGTCTCCGATCAGCACCGCCGTGGGGTGGACGTAGGCGCTCGGATCGACAACCGGCAGCACCCCGTCGATGGCGTAGCAGGGCATGGCGGCTCCGGGTAGGTAGTTGCAGGGATGGGCAGGAGCCCGAACCGGAACATATAGTCTACCGACTGGTCGGTCAATCATGCATTGCCCGAGCGCACACGGGAGATGTCCCGGCATTCCCTGGCAGAAAAGGCAGCACCGATGTCCGACCCCACGGTCCTCGTCGCGCAGACCGGCAGCGTGCGGACGCTGACGCTGCACCGTCCCGCCGCGCTGAACAGCTTCACCACCGAGATGCTCGGGCGCCTGCGCGGCGAGCTCGACGCGGCGGCCGGCGACGCCGGCGTGCGCTGCGTCGTGCTGACCGGGGG
>NZ_AZSN01000164.1:0-7895 GCF_000576225.1 Methylibium sp. T29-B
CTTGACGCGCGCCAGCAGCTCGCGTGGCTCGAAGGGCTTGGGCAGGTAGTCGTCGGCACCGAGCTCGAGGCCGACGATGCGGTCCATCGGCTCGCCGCGCGCGGTGAGCATCAGCAGCGGCAGCGCGCGCGTGCGCGGTGCGGCGCGCAGCTCGCGGCACAGGTCGAGGCCGTCGCCGTCGGGCAGCATCAGGTCGAGCACCAGCGCGTCGAACAGCTCGCGCTCCAGCCGCGTGCGGCCGGAGTCCAGCGTCGGCGCCACCTCGACCTCGTAGCCGGCCTGGCGCAGGTAGTCGCCCACCATCGCGGTGAGGCGGGCGTCGTCGTCGATCAGCAGCAGTCGAGCACTCATGGTCTTGCTAGGCGAGGGAGCTCGGGCTCCGGAGGATAGAACAGCGGAGCCGACCCGGCAGGCCGGGCCGGTCCCGCCGGCCGCCGCGTCAGCCCTTGGGTTCGGGCGGCGGCGCGCGGTGGTGGCGCTCCATGCGTTCGTGGCGCGCCTTCATGCGCTCGGCGAGCTGGACACGCTGTTCCACCGTCAGCACGCGGCTGGCGTCGAGCAGGGCCTGGCTCATGCGCCGACTGGCCTGGTCATGCTGCGCCACCATCTGCTGGCGCAGCGCCTCGACGGCCTGCGCATCGACGGTCGGCTGCGTGAACAGGCGGGCCTGCTGCTCGCGCAGGTCCCTGCCGGCCTCGCGCTGCGCCTTCAGGTCGGCGGCCGCGGCCTGCGCGATCTGCCGGATCTGGCTGCGCTGCGCGTCGGTCGCCTTCACGCTGTCGAGCAGGCGCTCGAGCTGGCGTGGCGAGGCGCCCCAGCCAAAGCCCGGTCCGCCATGCGGCCCGCCGTGCGCGGCCGGGCGGGCCGGTGCGCCCTCGGGTACGGCCCAGGCCGTCAGGCTCGCGCCACCGGCCAGCGCGATCGCCGTCCCGAGAACCACGCCGCGCAGACCGCGGGGAATGAGAGAGTCGCTGTTCATCTTGCGTCCTTTCCATGCAAACCCCTCAGGGGGTGCATGCATGGTCGGACGCGGGGGTGAAGCGCGCTTGCGCAGGCGGTAAAGATCTGTGTAGCGCCGGGGGCCCTAGCTTGAAGCGCCGGTCGAGCCGTTCTCCTACAGACCGCAGCACGCAGGCGCACTACATTGAGCTGACGGAGCCGTCTCTCCTCCCGTCTCCCCTCCTCCCGCTGACGGCTCCCTTGTGGTGGACAGCGCCGTGCGCTGTCCACCTTTTCATGGGCGGCCGAACTGTCCGCTCTGGTAGTCGACGAAGGCCTGCCGGATCTCGGCCGGGGTGTTCATCACGAACGGTCCCTGCCCGACGACGGGCTCGTTCAGCGGCTCGCCTCCGAGCAGCAGCAAGGTCGCATCCGTCACCGCCTCGATCTGCAGCGTGTCGCCCTCGCGCTCCAGCACGGCGAGCTCCGCCTCGCCGACCACGGTGTCACTGCCGTCCGCGCGCAGCGCGCCCTTCAGCACGAACAGCGCCGTGGTGTGTCCGGCCGGAACGCTCAGCCGCACCGGCCGGCCCGCCACGAGTCGCAGGTCCCACAGGTTGATCGGGCTGAAGCTGCGCGCCGGCCCCACCACGCCTTGCAGTTCACCGGCGATCACGCGCACCGTGCCCGCAGCGTCCGGCAGTTCCACGTGCGGGATCTGCGCCGCGTGATGCCTGGTAGGCGGGCGCCACCCGCTTGTCCTTCGCGGGCAGGTTGACCCACAGCTGCAGCATCTCGAACGGGCCGCCGCGACGCGCGTAGTCGCGGCCGTGGAACTCCTCGTGGACGATGCCGCGGCCTGCGGTCATCCATTGCACGTCGCCAGGACCGATCGATCCGCCCGCGCCCGTCGAGTCGCGATGCTCCACCTCGCCAGCGTAGACGATGGTCACGGTCTCGAAGCCACGGTGCGGATGCTGGCCCACACCGAGCCGCCGGGAGGTGGGCTCGAACTCCACCGGGCCCGCATGGTCGAGCAGCAGGAAAGGCGACATCGGCTCCGCGAGGTCGTTGTACGAAAAGATGCTGCGCACCGGAAAACCGTCGCCGACCCAATGGCGCCCCGGACTGCGCCGAACGAACGAAAGCTGCTTCATGGTGGATCTCCTTGAAGCAGGAGTTTGGGGCGGCCCGGCCTGCCTGCAACGCATCGAATCTGCACGCAGGGTTCAAGCGGCTTCAATGACCGGAGGGAACCGGCGCCGGACCCGTTCCAGGCCCCGGTTGACGGACTCGCCACAACCCCAGGCCGTCGGCGAACCGCCGCCTGTGACACAGTGGCACCGACCGGCCGTCGCCGTTGCAGCGCCCTGCCATCCCCTTCACCCCGAACCTCCGCGAGGACACGATGCCACTCGTTCGAATCGACATTTCGCATGACGCCCCACCGACGCTGGGACGCGACATCGGTCAGCTGATCTACGCTGCCATGACCGACCTGATCAACGTGCCTGCCGACGACAAGTTCCAGATCATCGCCCGACACGGTCAGGGCGAACTGGTGTTCCCGGCCAGCTATCTGGGCGTCGAGTATTCGCCGGGCATCGTGTTCATCCAGATCACGCTGAACCAGGGCCGCTCCATCGAGCTGAAGAAGGCGTTCTACAAGCGCGTTGCCGACGACCTGCACGCCAGGTTGGGTGTGCGCCGACAGGATGTCTTCATCAACCTGATCGAAGTCGCCAAGGAGAACTGGTCCTTCGGCAACGGCGAGATGCAGTACGCGCCTGCACCCGGCTGAGCGATGCCCGGCAGGCCGGGCCTGGACACCCCAGCTTCTCCCCCTCAAGCGGGATGGCCCCTGCCTTGGGCGGGCCCTAGGCTAGACGCCATGAGTTACACCCACCTCCAATCCTTCAACAACCGCGCCGCCCTGGCGCGGTCTTCCATCGCCGGCTGCTATTCATGCCTGGGTAGCTTCAAGCCCCAGGACGTGGTGGCCTGGGTCCACGACGACACCACGGCCGTGTGCCCGATCTGCAGCGCCGACACGGTGCTGCCGGGGGTCGGGGACGTGCGGGCCCTGCACGCCGCGCGAGCGGCCCAGTTCGACAGCGCCGAGACGGTGCCTGCCGTGCTGTCCCTCCTGCCCGAGCGCAACTGAGACCCGGCGCATGCATTTCGATGAGCGCGACTGCGGCGACTTCAGGATCTACGGCGGGGCACTCGACGCCCCCGGCGGGGGTTACCTGGCCGCCGTCGTCATCATGCGGGTGCGCGGGCTGAGCGGCGAGCCGGTGGCGGTGTTCCGCGACGAGCGCCTTGCCGGCGGCCACCGCTTCAAGGATGCGCGCTCCGCGCTCCATTTCGCCATGGATGCAGGCCGCCGTGCGGCCCAGGAGAGCGCAGAGTCCGTCAGCAGTTGAAGGCGGGGCTCGCAGGCGATCCCTTTTTCGGAATTGCCTTAAAACCATCCAAGTGGATGGTGATAGGATGGCGTCATGCCTGCACGACGCCAACTCTCCACCGCGACCAAGCCCCTCGACGAGAAGGTCACCGTCAACATCGGCTATGTGGACCTCGGTCACATCGACCTGCTCGTCCAGGACGGCTTCTATGCCAACCGCACCGACCTGATCCGCACCGCGGTCCGCAACCAGCTCGCCGGCCATGCCGACGTGCTGAAGCAGGCCGTGGCCCGCAAGACGCTGGTGCTGGGCATCCAGCAGTTCACTGCCAGCGACCTGCGCGCCGTGCAGGCGGCAGGCCAGACGCTGCAGATCCGCGTGCTCGGCCTCGCATCGTTCACCGCCGACGTGACGCCGGAACTCGCGCTGGCCACCGTCGAGTCGGTGGTGGTGCTGGGGGCGCTGCACGCCAGCCCGGCCGTCAAGGCAGCGCTCGCCCCGCGCATCCGCTGAGGCGTGCGGCCCACCGAACCCCAGGAAGCCCATGCACCCCGATTTCCAGCGCCTGATGACCGAGGCTGCCCGCCTCACGCGGGCCGGCGAGTTGCGGCGCGCCACCGCATCGATTCGCGCCGCACTCGGCAAGGGCTCGGCGACCGCCGCCGAGACGCCGGCCGCACCCGACGACGACTGCCTGGTGATCGACGTCGAGGCGCGCCAGGTCGAACCCGCGCCGCCGGTGCAGCAGCCGGCGCCGGCCAGCGTGCCCGGCGGTCGGTTCATCGCCGGAAGCCACACCGACGTGAACGGTACGCACGAGTACCGGCTCTTCGTGCCACCGGTCTGGCAAGGACAAACGCTGCCGCTGGTGGTGATGCTGCACGGCTGCACGCAGAACCCCGACGACTTCGCGGCCGGCACCGGCATGAACGACGCGGCCCGCGAGCACGGCGTCTTCGTGCTCTATCCCGCGCAGACGCAGCGCGCCAATGCGTCGCGCTGCTGGAATTGGTTCAAGCACAACCACCAGCAGCGCGATCGCGGCGAGCCCGCGATGCTGGCTGCGATGACGCGCGAGGTAATGGCGCGCTACGGCATCGACCCCCAGCGCGTCTACGTGGCCGGCCTGTCGGCTGGCGGCGCGATGGCGGCCATCCTCGGTGACGCCTATCCCGACCTGTTCGCTGCGGTCGGAGTGCACTCGGGTCTGCCGGCCGGTGCGGCGACCGACCTGCCCTCGGCACTCGCGGCGATGAAGCGCGGCACCGGCAGCGTCGCCAGGAGCACCTCCGTGCCGACCATCGTGTTCCACGGCGATGCCGATGCCACCGTGCATCCGTCCAACGGCGAGCGCGCGGTTGCCGCCCGCGCCGGCCGCGACACGCCCGAGAGCACCCGCGCGCGCAGTGCCAACGGCCGCGAGTACACGCAGCGCCGCTACCGCGATGCCGACGGTCGCGTGGTCGCCGAACACTGGGTCGTGCACGGCGCCGGCCACGCCTGGGCCGGCGGCTCGACGCAGGGCTCGTACACCGACGCCCAGGGCCCCGATGCGAGCGCGGAGATGCTGCGCTTCTTCCGCACCCATACGCTGCCGCCGCCGGCGCGCTGAGGACCCGTCGTCTGCTGCGGCCTCAGGCGTCGCGCGTGCGCCGCCGCTGCGTCTGCGACGGCAGCTCGTTGAACATCAGCTTGTAGTGGCGCGTGAAATGGCTCGCGCTGCTGAAGCCCATGGCGCACGCCAGCAGCGTGATGGGCTGATCGCCCGGTTGCTTCAGGCGACGCCGCGCCTCGTTCAGGCGCAGCGCGCGCAGATAGGCCTGCGGCGTGGTGTGCAGGAACTCCTCGAAGCAATACTGCAGGCTGCGGCGGCTGGCGCAGGCGGCCGCGCAGATCTCGGGGATGCCGATGTCCTCCTGCAGGTTGGCGCGGATGAATTCGATGGCGCGCTTCACCACCCGCAGCCGCGAGTCGGCACGCCGCGGAATGCCGACCGCGCCGCGGTCGGCGCCGCCGTCCGACATCGCCAGCGCCACCGTGTGCGCGAGCGTGGCGCCGATCAGCGCCGGCTCGTTCTCGATGTCGATCACCGCACCGGGCGCACAGCGGCCGGCGGCGGAGCACACGGCGAGCAGCTGGCTGCGCACCGCGCCGGCGGTGTCGGGGGCCAGCGCCCAGCGCCGCTGGCGTTCAGCCCGCGCCAGCCACTCGATCTCCTCGGGCGCCAGCATGCCGCCCAGCCGCCGTCGGTCGACCGACAGCGCCAGCAGGTCGAGTTCGCCGGCCGCCACCAGCTCGTACTCCTCGTGGCCCGAGATGACCATCAATGCATCGCCGTCCAGCGGCCGGCCGGCAAACACCGAACCGGGCGCGACCGACAGCGGGATGGCCAGCACCAGGCAGTCGGAGGGCGGACGGATCTGCTCGCGCAGCTGGCGGTTGGTGGACTCGCGCAGCACCGTGCCGCCGGCCATCACCACCTGCCGCGCCGACCCCCGGAAGCGGCCGCGGCCGAGTTGCTCGTAGCGCTGCTGCCAACCGCTCAGCGCCTGCGCCTGGTCGTCGACATCGGCCGATTGGTGATCCAGCACGAGAGCCATCTGCCCTTGTAGCACGGCGCTGGGCGACGGCGTGTCGCCTCGGTGCGCGGCGCGCCTCAGTCCAGCGGCACGCCGCGCCGACGGGCCTCTTCGAGCAGCCCGGCGCGCGCCGCTGCCACGTCCACCAGCGGATTGCTGCGCGCCCGCTGCACTTCGGCCGCGTCGTAGGGCACGTGGTCGGCGGGCAGCGAGGCCAGCGCCAGCGTGGTCAGCACCCAGTTGGTCACGTCGGCCACCTGCCGGTCGTTCAGGCCCGAGCCCATCACCCCGGGCACACGGATCACGAACTCGCGCCCGCCCGGCAGGCGCAGGAAATGGCCCAGCTGCCGCATGTCGGGCACGTTGCCGATGCGCGACCCCGCGCCGTCCAGCCCGTGGCAGCCGGCGCAATGCACGACGTACTGACTGCGCACGCTGGTGGTCACGGCCACCGATTCCGCCTGCGCGCGGGGCACGGCCTGTCGCCCCAGCGACTGCGCCTGCAGCACGGACCCACCGCCCGCCAGCAGCAGCGCCAGGGCGAACCCACGCAGCCGCGTCATCGGAGCCGGGGCGCGGTGCCCGCCGTCACGCCACGCCGGCGATGATGGCCGTCGTGCAATGGAACATCGGGCTGGTGTTGGCCATGCACCAGTTGATGTCGTTGTGCACGCCGAGCCGGTAGCCCGGGCGCTCGCGCTCGTTGTTGTTGCACAGGCATTCGCCGCACGAGCCCTTGCCGCAGCAGTCGTTGTAGGACACCAGGTACTGGCGGCCGTCCTGCGGATTCAGGCAGGTGCCGATCCAGCTGACCTTGGAGGCCTCGGTGCCCGGCGGGCACTGCGTCAGCGACCCGCCGCAACAAGTGCACAGGTAGCCGTCGAAGGCGCAGTAGCGCCAGTACTCGCACTGCAGCGGATCCTCACGCGGGTCGGGCTTGGCGGCCTTGCGTGGCGATGGCTCCGCCGCGTGGGCGGCCCCGGACGACTGTCCGCTGCGGTCGAACGGCAGCATCGGCAGCACGGCGCCCCCGACCAGCGCCACGCCCCAGGCGCGCGAGCAGGCTGCGCCGGCCGTGCCGGTGCGCCATCTGGCGCACGCCATGCTCGGCGTGCCGGTCGATCAGCTTGAAGAGCCAGCGCATGAAACGTCCTCCGTGAATGGGCCGGGTCGACGACGGGAATGTCGTGCAGCTCAGGCCGCCGCCGACGTGCCGCTCAGGTAGTGCTGGATCGTCGGGGCGCCCATCTCGTGGGCGTTGAGCAGGCTGTCGAACTGCTCACGCGAGTTGACCAGGCCCTTCGCCGCCACCACGCCCTGGGTGTCCAGCAGCACCGCATAGGGCAGCCGCGAGACGCGATAGCTCATGCCCAGCTCGGTCGACAGCACGTAGGGCAGCGCGTCCAGTCCGTATTCGCGCACGAATCTACGGTGCGCCGTCGCCTCGCCGTCGCTGGCCAGCACGATGCGCAGTCGGCGGCCTTCGTCGCGCAGCAGCGCCTTGAGCACCGGGATCAGCTTCTTGCACACCGGACAGGTCGGCGAGAGGAAGAACAGCAGCGTCGGCCCGGCTTGGACGCCGCCGATGGTGACCGGCTCGGACTGCAGGCTGGTCAACGCGAAGCTCGGCGACGGCGCGCCGACCGGCGGACCGGCGTCGGTGACCAGCGCCCCCATCGGCGCCACCCGCTCGTAGAGGATGCCCACCTGGCGCGACAGCGCCCAGAGCATCACGCCGAGCACCAGCACGGCGGCCCACAACAGGACAACGGAGACCGTCAAGGCATTCATGAGGAAGAGCTCCCGAACAGAGAACGAAGGCCGCGCCCGCCGGCCCGGTGGCGCAGCAGCTGATTCATCGCCGCATACAGCAGGGCGGCCAGCGCCGTGGCGGCAACGACCACTGCCATGTCGACGCCGGCCATCGGCCGCGCGCCGAGGCCCGAGGCGGCGAGCCCCGCCAGCGCGG